>SOKG01000271.1 GCA_004376205.1 Dehalococcoidia bacterium
CAGGTGGAAAACCCTGAAATGCAAGAGACTGCCTCCCTGCAGAACAAGTGATGCCCCTGCCATAAGTCTGCCTCCTGAGTCGTAATCCTCGCTCAAGATATACGGTTACGTTGGCATAGCTCTTCTAGCTCTCTATAGCCTTAGCATACTGCTCTTTTGGTATGTATTCTATGGGTCTTTCGAACAATTTTAGATGGGAAAATGGTACTGCATTTACTGAAGAGAATGGGTAGCGTGCTGAATTGTGGCTTGCCGACGGTGGGTTTGCTGGCATCTCGAGCTGCAACCTGCAGCCGCTCAATCTGTGCCTCCCATTCGTTGCTTGACAGTAACTCCTATGATATAATGCCGAGGATAATACTCGCACAATGGGAGGTATAGATGTACGATCTTCAGTTTAGCGAGGCGGCTGTGACCACATGGACTGTGCTTCGACAAACTTGGACAGCGGTGAACAAGGTGGCCGAGCTTAAGCTCGCCAAGGTAGGCTTAACACCCGAGAAGGCCGCTGTTCTGTGGTTTTGCAGGGACTATCCGGGCACGTTGACCCCTGCCGAGATAGCGCGTTTGACGTTCCGGGAGAATCAAACCATTGCGGGGTTGCTCAATAGAATGGAAAAAGAGGGGCTGGTGAGAAGGGTACCGAAGCGCAAGGGGCATCCCTTTACGGAAGTCAAGTTAACTGCCAAGGGGGAGGAAGCCTGCAGTCCTGGAGTAGAGGTGTATAAGAAGCTGATCACAGGTCTGGTGTCAGATATGTCGGAGGAGGAGCAGCAACATCTTCAAAAGGTGCTGGCAGGACTGCGGGACAAGATGATGCAAGAAATGCATATGGAGCTAAGGAAGCCGGTGGCCTATCCTCCAGATGAACCTATTCCCGTGATATGGTAAGGTAAGTCTGGCGCGCTGCCGGTATCGCTTTTTTATGCTGGACGATTGTTCCGGATGTGCGATGGGCAAAAACAGGCTGGGCATCTCCAAAGGATACCCAGCCTGTTTCAATTAATATAAGTAGTGATACCTGCTTGGTCTTTCGCGGATCAGCCAGCGGGTACCAGGGGAAATGCAAGGATACAAAAGTGTATATAATAATGACAAACGGCGTGCACAAATAGGAGGTGAAGTTGCGAGTCGTTCGCTTTGCCGCTGGGCGTAAGGCCGGGTACGGGGTGCTGGAGGGTGATGTTATACGTGGCTTGCGAGGCAGCCCTTTTGCTCACTTTAAGGGCGCTGGCAGCTCGTTTGCTCTCGATGGGAGTATCTATGGTCTGGATGAGGTGCGGCTCCTCGCTCCCTGTCTTCCCTCCAAGATGGTGTGCTTGGGGCTGAATTATCGCAGCCATGCTGAGGAGACCAAATTGCCCATACCGTCTGTGCCGCTTATCTTTCTCAAGCCATCCACCGCCGTCATAGGTCCTGATGAGAAAATCGTTTTGCCCCATCTTTCCCAGCGCGTAGACTACGAGGGGGAACTGGGCGTGGTTATCGGCAGCAGAGTAAAGGATGTGCCACAAGATAGGGCGAAGGACTGTGTACTGGGCTATACCTGCGTTAATGACGTCTCGGAGCGCCATGCCCAGATAGAAGATGGTCAGTGGACAAGGGCCAAGGGTTACGACACGTTTGCGCCTGTAGGCCCCTGGGTCGAGACCGAGATTGTCGCGGACGACCTGAAAATCGAGACGTGTCTCAACGGCGAGCTTCGACAGTCAGCCCGCACCAGCGACCTCATATTTGGCGTAGCCGAGCTGATAAGCTTTATCTCAGGTGTGATGACGCTGCTGCCAGGAGATGTTATCGCCACGGGCACCCCTTCGGGTATTGACCGTATGAACCCCGGCGATGTCGTGGAAGTCAGTATAGAGAAGATCGGCACCTTGAGGAATTTCGTAGTGGGTTCGAAGTGAAGACCCATTCTGTGCTTTGATACAATCTTAACGTGAGGAATGAGAGAATGGCGGAATCTGGTTGTTTGGTCGTCCTCATCACCGTTGGAAGCTATGAAGAGGCTCGTAAGATCGCCGATGCGCTGGTCGGCCAGAGGAAAGCTGCGTGTGTGAATATAGTGCCCCAGATAAACTCGTTCTTCTGGTGGGAAGATAAGATTGAGGAAGATAAGGAAAGCCTCCTGCTGGTTAAGACCAGGGCAGAGCTTTTTCCTGATGTCGTTAATGAGGTTAAGCGGATTCACAGCTATGAGGTGCCTGAGATAATTGCTTTGCCCATTGTTGATGGGAATCCGGAATATATGGCATGGCTGGAGAAGGAAACGGAGATGAAATGAGAAGAGAAGTAATGAATTGGGACGCAGTCCTCGCTGCCTGTGGCTCTGCCGGTTCTCTCGATAGCTAACCCTTCTCTATCCTAGTTCTCCTCCCGATGCTCTTTCCATCAGGCCAGCTGCATACGGAATTACCAGGGAAAATCAATATTGCTTGTCATAGTCGCTGGGGCTATATATAATACCACGGGGAATCCATAAACCCTCTCGGCTTCACTTGGCTCTTGGCCCAGGCTTCGCTAGTATAGGGTTAGGAATTGCCCTCGCCGCGCTTGCTGGCTCGATTAGCTAAGCAAGGTTTGAGGTTAGTAGACCTAGTTAGGGGGGTGCGAGGTGGGGAGGAAGCTTCCGCTCATTTCCTCGGTGAAAGGATCGGCTGATACTCTGAAGGGCCTTTACCATTTCCTTGGTGATAGGACGCCCAAAGAGCTGGATATAGTCCCACCAAAGCCACGCAGGGAGAACCCTTTTCGCCAAGACGGCACGGTCCTGGTCAGCAAGGTTCATGGCGAGCAGGATCTTCTATCCTCAGTTAGGACGAGCGTGGAGCTTATCGGTGGGCTGGAAAAGGTGGTTTCCGCGGGTGATAGGGTGATGGTGAAGCCCAATTTCAACAGCCCTGATCCCTATCCGGGCTCCACAGACCTTGATTTGCTGAGGGCAGTAGTTCACCTGATCAAAGAGGCTGGCGCAAAGGTGACAGTGGGCGAGAGTGCTGGCGGCATATGGAGGCCAACAAGAATAGTATTGGAGAAGCTGGGAGCGGTACGCGCGCTGGCCGAGATGGGAGTGGAGGTCATAGCCTTCGACGACAGACCCAGGGACTGGGTTACGGTCAAAATAGGCGGCGACTACCTCCATGAAGTTACGGTGCCGAGGTCAGCCTATGAGGCTGATAGAATAGTCTATGTGCCTTGCATGAAGACTCACGTGATCGCTAGGTTTACCCTCTCGCTCAAGCTAGCGATGGGCATCATACATCCAGGTCAACGTCGCGGCTTGCACATCAGGAACCTGGAGCAGAAGGTTGCCGAGATTAACCTTGTCTGGCACCCCGATCTCATAATTATGGATGGAAGGAAAGCCTTTGTCTCTGGAGGCCCTGGTAAGGGTGAATTGGTGGAGCCGGGGGTCATCATGGCTTCGGGCGATATGGTTGCCATCGATGTCGAGGCGCTGAAAATACTCGGCTCTTATAAGGCGAATAATAGACTGCTGCCAAATCCTTGTGATTCTCCCCAGATCGCAACGGCTCTCAGGCATGGCTTAGGGGCCAAAGAGTATGAGGTAGTCAGCTGAGCGAGCTGCGGCGTGTGATGTTATAATCTCTTCGGGGTGTAATATGAAAGCACTTATCCTGGCTCCGTTCCATTCCTCCGTTCTGGAAAGGCTGGGGCAGAGCCTGGAGGTCACCTATGAAAGCTGGATGGATACAAAGAAGCTGCTGTCCTCAGAGGAGCTCATCGATCGTATTCAGGGCCAGGATATAGCGATAGTGGTGATCGAAGCGGACTTTGTTCCCCGTGAGGTCTTCGAGAAGGCGACGAAACTGAAGCTGCTGGGAGCTTGCAGGGCTGATGTGTTCCAGGTTGATATGGAAGCGGCCACGGAATGTGGTGTCCTCGTCGTAAACACCCCGGCCAGGAATGACGTTGCTGTGGCAGAACTGACGGTGGGCTTGATGCTGGCTCTGGTACGGAATATCCCCGCGGCGCACAACATGGTGCGCTCAGGTGCGTGGGTTGACCCAACTGCTGCCTACTTCTCGCTACGCGGCACTGAACTAACGGGGAAGACCATAGGGATAGTTGGATTTGGGGCTGTTGGGCGACAGGTGGCCAAGCGAGTCAGCGCCTTTGAGACCTCTATCCTGGTATACGATCCCTATGTAGACCCTGATAAGGTCAAAGAGATGGGCGCTAAGCTGCTGGAGATAGATGAGTTAATGGCGCAGTCGGATTTTGTCACCTTGCATTGCCTGGTTAGTCCTGAGACCACGGGGTTGATCAATTCTCACAGGATTGCTTTGATGAAGCCCACCGCCTACTTGGTGAACACTGCCAGCACTTTTGTCATCGATGGGGATGCAATTGTCCAGGCTTTGAGGGAGAGACGCATCGCCGGAGCTGCCTTCGACGTCTATGAGACCTGGCCGGTACGGCCTGATAGCCCTCTGTTGGGGCTGGACAACGTAGTCCTTACGCCTCACATCGGCGGGGCGACGGACGAAACCGTGGTACGGCATTCCCAGATGATCGCCGATGCCATAGAGAGATTCCTGCGGGGAGAACGTCCCAAAAATCTGCTCAATCCTCAAGTGTGGGATAAAGGTGTCCGATAGATACGTTCTAGCTATAGACGCTGGGTCCGGCGGAGGTCGCGCTCTTGTCATCGATCTCCAGGGTAACCTGGTTTCGTCTGCTTCCCAGGATTGGAGCTATGATGTCCCTGCTGATGCGGGTCCTTTGGGGAAGGAATTCGATCCCCAAAGGTTCTGGGGTATAATCTGCCACCTCATTGCAGAAGCCATCGGAAAGGCTGGTATAGCCTCAGTTGACATAATCGCTGTCAGCGCTGCCAGCCAGAGGCAGGGCGTAGTCTTCCTCGACGGGGATGGGCAAGAGCTGTATGCCGGGCCCAATACGGATATCAGGGCAATAGTCGAGGGCTTCTCCATCGACGGTAGGTTTGGTACCGAGGTTTACGGCATCACCGGTCATACTCCCTCCCTCCTGTTTACGCCTGCCAAACTGGAGTGGTTCAAGACGAATCGCCCCAACGTCTATGAGCGGATAGCCACAGTTCTGTCCATAAGCGACTGGCTCATATATAGGCTGTCTGGCGAGCGCGTAGGCGAAGCTTCCTGCGTCAGCGGCATAGGATTGGTTGACGTTCGTGATATTAAGTGGTCCAGTCGCTTGGCGGAAATGCTTGAGCTTCCCCATGGGATCTGCCCGGAGATCGCTATTGCAGGGACCTGCGTTGGGACGGTCACACCAGCGGCCGCCGAGCAGACAGGCCTGGCTCCCAGCACGTCAGTCGTCCTAGGTGGAGCCGATACCCAATGTGGCCTGCTGGGCATGGGGGTTAAGGACGAAGGGCAGGTCGGAATAGTGGCTGGCTGGAGCGGCTCTGTTCAAATGGTGACGGCGCAGCCCATCATCGATTCCAAAGGCAGGATTTGGACAACGTGCCATGTCCTTCAGGGGAAATGGATCCTGGAAAGCAACGCTCAGCAATCAGGAGGCGCATATCGTTGGCTCAAGGGTATTTTGTTTGACGAGTCAGATAATGCGGGGGAGACATATGCGCTGATGGACAGGCTGGTGGAAGATGTGCCGCCCGGCGCAGGAGGGGTGCTTGCCTTCATCGGACCGACTGTGATGGACATGACCTGCATGAGGCCGAGCCTCGGCGGGTTCATCTTCCCCGTGACGCCGAGTGTGACGGACGTCAGGAGGGAACATCTAATCAGGGCGACGTTGGAGAACCTGTGCTTCGCTTTTAAGGCTAATTGTGTTCAACTGGGAGAGATCTCGCGGTTAAAGGTGAAGGAAGTGAGCATTGGTGGTGGGCTGGCGCAGAGTCGGTGTCTGGTTCAAATCCTCTCCGACGTGCTTGATATGCCGGTGACTGCTTTTGGAGTCCAACATGTTACATCGTGGGGGACGGCTATGTGTGCTGCTGTCGGCTGCGGTGCCTATCCGGACATTGAGCGGGCTATTGAGGCGATGAGCCCCAAGTCCAGAATAGTTGAGCCAAATCCGCAGAGGGTTCAAGAATACACCCCGTGCTACGAGAGATGGCTTTCTACTGCTGGTTGGCTGGGAAAGCTGAGTGAGGGCGTGGGGTAGCGATTGCTGTGCCATTTCCCCTGAACAGTTGTCATACTATTTTCCTATCAATAGTTGCCAACAAGTACTATTGTCTACCTTGTAGATGGTGTGCTAATGTTGAGTAGGGTGGTACGGCTGTCAGTATTCCGCCATCGATGCAGGGAGTGAATTGTGAGGCAAACCGTCAAGGAGCCTACGTTAGAAGCGATGCTGACCACTCATCAGGCAGCAGACTTCTTGCAGGTCAGCTTAAAGACTGACACTAAGGATAGAGAGGTGCCGATCTGCCCGGCAGAGACAAACCTTCTATTCCACGTAAGGAAACAGGACATCGAGAAAAAGCAAGTCCATGCGGAGTGAACCTGGCCTGGCCTAATACACGCTCGGGGGTGTGAGTTGGAAGGAGCCGGAGGCACAATACTAATAGTCGACGATGAGGAGTCTATCAGGGCCATCCTTTGCCGCAAGTTGCAATCACAAGGCTACAATTGTGTGGTTGCAGCCGATAGCAGTGAGGCTCTGTGGAAGGCATTCATGCAGGATTTTGACCTGGTGCTTATGGATATCAGGATGCCGGGGCTATCGGGGATGGAGGTGCTGCCCAAGATGGTTACCGATCATCCTGATACCTGTGTGATCATGCTGACTGCGGTGTCTGACATGCAGACGGCTGTGGAAGCCATGAAGTTGGGGGCATATGACTACTTGACCAAACCTTTCAACATGGATGACCTCGTAGCGAAGGTGGAAAAGGCCTTGGAAAGAAGGAAATTGGTACTGGAGAACAGGGAATATCAGCTTCGCCTGGAGCAAAAGCTAGAGCGGCAAGAAGGACAGCTACGGCAGTACCACAGCGAAGCGATGGATGCCCTTGTCCGTGAGCAGGCGGCTCTTGCGGAGTTGGAGACCACACGCCGGTCACGGAAAGGATTTGCCAAAAAACTGTCTCAGATACTGGGTATTGGAACACCTGGTTCGTCAGGTGAGATGAGTGGGGCTACGCATATACAAACAGGTGCAGCGAGCGGAGAGCCCCAGGGTCAATCCCCCAATGAGCATGAGGAAGAAGCCGTGAGGTGACGAAAACCTCAGATATGCTACAGCCGCCTTAGCGAGTTGGGCAAGCTCTACTGCGAAGGCTGTATCAGCGGGGAGATGTGGAGGGCTCATTCCATCGGCGCCGCACCGGCGCCTGTTTTACCCTATCAGGTTCTGCATCCGGAGACTTCTATATAGTTTTCCTGGGTCAGCGTATCCTCACAACCTGGCCCGGTGACGATGAGGGTCACCGAATAGGAACCATCCCTATTGTAATAGTGCTTGGGGTTTTGCTCGGTGCTGTTGCCGCCGTCTCCGAAATCCCACTGCCAGCCATCGATAGAGCCCGTTGACTGATCGGTGAATTGTACCTCAGTTGGGCCCTCACACTCAGTGGGCTCAGCGAAGAAGTCAGCACTGCATGAGGAAACTATATCTGTTGGAGTCGGCGTGGGTGTTGGGGTGGGCGTGGCTACAGGCTCAGTGCAGGCAGATAAGGCAAGCAGCCCCACTACCAATAAGATCGAGATAGCATAGCTTCGCTTCATTGTCTATATTTTATTCGGAACCACCAGCCCAAGTCAATCCGTCGAGTCTTGAGTCGCCTTTTGGCTCTCCTCACTCCTGAGAATAAGTTGGTTATGGGCAGGTGAGCTATCTCCTGGGCGAATGGAAAGGTTCGATGGTATTCGCCACGTCAGGGTTAGGCCCGTTTCGCGTGCTCCGTCACATCTGTTAGCAGAGCCTGCACCTCTTGTGCGCTGAGCTCGCGTATTTCCCCTTCTCCGAGGTCGCCCAGTTGGATATTTCCCATACGAACTCGCTTGAGGGCCAGGATGCGGTGGCCGAGACACTCGAACATGCGGCGCACCTGCCGCTTTCTACCCTCGTGTATTGTTATGCTATAGTTGAACGGTTTTGCCTGCACTTCCTTGACGATGGCACGGTGGGTGATGCCATCCTCGAGCTCAAGGCCCTGCTCTAGCCTGCGTTTTTCGCTTGCTGGTAACCTCGCATTGGTAGAGACCAGATACTCCTTCTCATGCTGGAAGCTGGGATGGGTGAGCCGATGGGTGAGCTCGCCATCATTGGTCAGCAGCAAAAGGCCTGTGCTTTCTTTGTCCAGACGTCCCACGGGGTATAACCTCAGGCGGCGATAATTCTCGGGCAGGATGTCGAGTACCGTCCTGCGCCCCCTCTCGTCGCTGGTGGTGGAAAGGACGCCTTTCGGCTTGTTGAGCAGCAGATACACTGCTTGCCCTGGCTTGAGGTCAACCGGTCGCTTGTCTATCGAGACGTGATCAGTCTCCACATTCAGCGGGTAGCCGAAGTCCTCCACTACTTTCCCGTTCACTTCTACTCTGCCTTGGCGTATGGCATCAGCTAACTGCCTCCGAGGGCCGATCCCAGCCTTGGCTAGTGCTTTTAGTAAGGGCATTGATGACATGTCTGCACATCCATAGAATGGCTTGCTAAACCAGACTGCTTAACTATTCTGCCCTGGCGCTGAACATCAGCGTGCCGAAGGTTATGCCGGCTGCGGCCCAGGCGGCTAATACCAAAACGGAGCGCCACAAGTCGGACCACACGTATCCATATAGAACGAGGTCGCGCACGCCGACTACAGCGTAGTCCACGGGGTTGAAATGCCTCACTGTGTCGAGCCAGCCGGGCAGCAGTTCAGAGGGCATCATGGCCGACGAGAGGAACACCGTAGGCAGCGCAACGAAGTTGATGACGCCCATGAGTGGTTCCGGTCGTTTGAAAAGGAGGGCAAGCCCGTTGGAGAAGGCGGCGAACCCCAGCCCGAGCAGACAGATGAGGACTACGGAAAACAGCACGCCGGGCACGCCGGTTGCTATGTTCACCCCCATGATAACAGCAATTGTGAAGATTATCAGCGCTTGAATGACGAGCATCACCATGGAGGCGATGACACGGCTTGTTATGATGGACAAGCGGGTGACGGGTGTGGCCAGCATCTTGGATAGTATTCCCATATCAATATCTTGTAGCAGGCCCATGCCAGCCCATGCCGAGCCGAAAAGCACGGTCATCACCACCACGCCGGGGGCAAAGAATTGGAGATAGCTAGCGTTCTCCAGCCCGGGCAGCTGAGCAAATGAAGCACCCAGGGAATCGAAGACCTGGGTAAAGAGGACCAGCCATATTATGGGCTGGACAAGGCTGATGAATATCCATACCCGGATGCGAAACAGTGTCCTGAGGTGACGTAGAACCTGGTACCGGATGTCGCTCAAAAAATTCATTGCTATCTCCTGTCACGCCTTCGTTTCATCTGGGCATAGGTGGTAGCCGTTCCCTCCTGGGCGCGGATGGTGCGGCCGGTGAACTTGAGAAACACATCGTCCAGTGACGGCCGGGACACTGATAGTGTCTCGACCTCGATGCCCTCGCTGGCAAGAAGGCGCATTATCTTGGGTGCTGCTGACTCGCCCTTGTTTACATAAACTGCCAGTTCGCTATCGGTTGCCTGCGTTCCAAGAACGAATGGCTTGCCGGACAGGGCTGACTGAGTACGTCTGATGAATTCCTGGCATTCCTCGGCCCCGGTTTCGTGGGGTGAGAGCGTAACCACATCGCCACCTATTGATCGCTTCAGTTCGGCAGGGGTGCCCATGGCGATTATCTTGCCCAGGTCTATGATGGCGATTCGGTCGGCCAGGTGGTCGGCCTCCTCCATGTAGTGCGTCGTCAGGAAAATCGTCACGCCCATAGCCTTGGCCAGGTTTTGGATATGGTCCCAGACGTGAGTTCTGGTCTGCGGGTCGAGACCTGCCGTTGGCTCATCCAGAAACATCACCTCGGGCCGGTGGATGAGCCCCATGGCGATATCGAGCCGCTTGCGCATACCTCCGGAGTACGTCGACACTCTCTTGTCCTCGTAGCCGGTAAGGTCAACCAGTTCGAATATCTCCCTCACCCGTTGCTTGATGGTGGGGCCATCCAGCCGGTAGAAGTGGCCATACAGCGTCAGGTTTTCACGTCCGGTGGCGTACTCATCTACTCCCACGTCCTGCGCCACGTAGCCGATGCGCTTGCGCACCTCGGCTGGGTTCTTTACGACATTGAAGCCAGCTACCATTGCAGTTCCTGAGGTGGGTTGGATAAGTGTGTTCAGCATCTTGATAGTGGTGGTCTTGCCGGCGCCGTTTGGGCCCAGGAATCCGAAGATCTCGCCTGCTTTGACCTCAAAATCGATGCCGTCAACCGCTCTGATGCCGCCTGGGAAAACCTTGACCAGCTGGTTAGTTTCTATGATGCTCACAGTAATCCTCCATTGCGTAATCGTGTGTGCTAACAGCTTGCGCAGGCTCCTGAGTTGCTGTGGGTTAACGTGCGCCCCCCACTGGTTCCAGATTATACACTTTCCGTTCGTAGTGGCAAAGAGGTGATGGTCTGGTGTTCTGTTCGTTCTGCTTGGCGGGGATAGGGGATGAAGAGGTCGGCGGTCTACTCGACGTTTTCAGGAGTGAACAGGTCTCCGGGAATCCAATTAGTGCGCTCTCTCGGCAATTGAGTGGTGCCAGGGTCTATTCTCTGCTGGAGGAGATGAAACGGATCGTTGAGAAGGTGAGGGAAGTGCCCTGGAGGATGGTTGAATCGTGCACCGACTTGTGCCAACACTCGGTTCTCGCGCCGACCTAGAGATGCAGCATATTGTTGCCCAGTACAATGGCAAACATCACCACCAGCAGCATCTGGCAGCCGATCATTGCCTTCAGGTACGTCGTCCTGGTTGCCAGCCACCAGAATCCCAGCCCTATGCCTATGGTAACTACAAACTTTGCTCCGTAGAACAATGCCTCATTTTGCGCTAGCAAGGCTCTGGCGAAAGGGTTGCCTTCGATATTGTCGGCACTCTTAAGGCTGGCGTAGGTAACGGCGGCGTCAGCCAGAGATAGGATAACCCAGGCAATCGCCAGGAAGTGGGCAATCCTCACTGGATTCAGTTTCCTGCGCGTTAGTAGAGACTTGTTCAACATGGCTGGCTTTCGGCCGAAGAGAAGAACAGGCAACCCGATAACACAGCACGGCGCTTTTGTCTCACTGGTGTGCTGTTAAATTAAACTAAACTATCGTACTGAGACTATTGTGCTGGTAGTAATAATCGTAGATTACCTCCTCGTGAAAGTCAACATAACATTTGTTAATGTTCCCTCACTCTACCTCTCATAACTGTCCGAACCTACGGCAAGGCTCTCATGCCCTTGATGGAGATGAGCCCGGCTTCTGCTTTTTGGGGTGCTGGTGTGGAGGTAGGGGATCGGTCGCATCAAGGGTGGCCTGGGCCCAGGAGGTACCCCAAACTCGAATCCGCAGCAAGGAAAACTGAACCTAGTGGGGCAAGTCTAACTTACGCAGGTATTCCTTGAATTCAGATGCAAGATCGGGGCAGTGCAAAGCAAGTTCCACCGATGCCTTGAGGAAACCCAGTGGAGTGCCTGTGTCATGGCGTGTTCCCTGGAAGCGATAAGCGTATAGCGCCTGCTGCTGCAGCAACAGGCGCAAGCCGTCGGTAAGCTGGATTTCCCCACCTTTCCCTGGAGGTGTCTCCTTCAACACACTGAATATTTCTGGCGTAAGAATATATCTGCCGACTATGCCCAGATTGGACGGAGCTTCCTCAGGCTCTGGCTTCTCCACGAGGTCCAGTACTTGATATACCCGCTCTTCCACTTGCTTTGGTGAGATAATACCGTAAGCGGCGGTGTTCTCGGGTGGTACGGTCTCGACAGCGACCACGCTACACCCATAGCGATCATGTACTTGGAGCATCTGCTTCATAGCTGGCACTTCAGCTTCAATTATGTCGTCTGGGAGAAAGAGAGCGAAGGGTTCATCGCCGACGAGGTCTTGTGTTATTGAGACGGCATGTCCCAAACCGAGCTGCTCTTTCTGCCGTATGTAGCAGATACTGGCAAGCTCTGATATCCGCTGCACCTCTCGCAGAAGTCTCTCATCTCCCTTTTGCCTCAGAACATGCTCGAGTTCAAAAGAGCGATCGAAGTGGTTTTCAATGGCGTGTTTACCAAGCGCGGTGACGATAATAATTTGCTCCAGACCCGAGGCAACAGCCTCCTCTATCACATATTGGATTATGGGCTTATCTATCAGAGGCAGCATCTCCTTGGGCTGCGACTTGGTTGCTGGCAGGAACCTTGTTCCCCAGCCAGCAGAGGTTACTACTGCCTTCCGAATCTTCATCAGCCCTCCCGGGTTATTGTCTATTATCCAATTTCTCTGCAACGAGTTGGAGCATTCTCTCTAGCCCCCAGCCTTTGGCTGCGGAGATCAAGGCCGCTGTCTTGACTCTGGTTCCAATCTGATCGATGTATTTGAGAACTGCCTCCTCGTCACTTGGTCTAACCTCACCTGCCAGCAGGTCTAGCTTATTGAGGGCGATAAGCCTTGGCTTATCAGTCAGGCTGAGGTCTTCTAGCATATCCTCAACAGTATGGCACTGCTGGGCAGCAGTCTCGCTGGCGATATCTACGACGAGTAGCAGCAGATTGGCTTCAGCCAGTTCTTCTAGGGTAGCCCTGAAGGCGGCGACCAGGGTTGGCGGCAGCTTCTGGATGAAGCCCACAGTATCGGTAAACAGCACCAGTTTGTTGTCTGGAAGGATGAGGCGGCGCGTCGTGGGATCGAGTGTAGCGAAAAGCTTGCTCTCGACCAATACATCAGCATTGCTCAAGGAGTTGAGCAGGGTGCTTTTTCCGGCGTTGGTGTAGCCTACCAGTGCCACAACAGGGATGCCTTGCTCGCTGCGGCGACGCCGATACAGAGCACGGTGCTTCCTCATCGCCTCAATTTCCCCTTTTAGACGCTGGATCCTGCGCTGAATGAGGCGGCGGTCAGTCTCGAGCTGGGTCTCCCCCGGACCTCTGGTGCCGATGCCAGCTCCGAGGCGCTCGAGGTGAGGCCATCGTCTGGCTAGGCGAGGCAGAAGATATTCTTGTTGCGCAAGCTCGACTTGCAGTCTACCTTCATGGGTACGTGCGCGGCGGGCGAAGATGTCCAGGATGAGGGTCGTACGGTCGATCACTTTGACGTCAAGCACCTGCTCCAAGTTCCGCTGCTGGGCTGGGGTGAGTTCATTATCGAAGATAACTAGATTGTATCCAACTTTTCCTCTAAGCGAAGCTAGTTCCTCGAGCTTCCCTTTACCTATGTAGTAGGCAGGTGTCGGTGCCGCCAGGCGTTGTGTCATTGAGCCCACCACTGCGGCCCCTGCCGTGCGCGCTAGTTGCCCCAACTCTTCAACCGAGCCCTCAAGGGACCAGCCATTTCTTTCCCCCTTTATCTCGACTCCAACGAGGAGAGCCTTTTCCACCGGGGGGCGAGCTGTAACTGCTATACGCTTTATCTGTTTCCTCCCTTTTATCTTCCTGTGCAGGCTGTCCAACGATCTCACTCTGTGTAGCGTCGTGACTCCTGTCACGACGAAGAATCCGTTGCCACAGGAGTGGCAACGCTACTTCTGGAGATGGCTTCCCCACCTTTCCATCCTAGATAGCCCCTCCTCGAGGCGATCGTCCGGAGTAGTTAAGGAGAGGCGGACGTAGCCCTCTCCATTCTTGCCGTAGCCGCTGCCTGGTGTGACCACTACTGATGTCTCATCCAGCAGCTTGGTGCAGAAATCAAGCGAGGTATACCCCTCGGGAATTCTGGCCCAGACGTAGAGGCTGGCCCTCGGGGGCTTTGTCCTCAGCCCTATCTTAGCGAGAGTTTTAACTACCAGATCACGCCTTCGCTGATAGATAGCGTTATGCTCTGCGATACAATCCTGGTCTCCGAGAAGCGCCTCGATGGCAGCGTACTGGATTGCCTGCGGAATACCGGAGTCGAGATTCGACTTCACCCTCGTCAGGGCATCTACTATCCCTTCATTGCCCACCACCATCCCGATCCGCCACCCCGTCATATTATAGCTCTTGGAGAGGGAGTGAAATTCCACTCCCACCTCTCTTGCGCCAGGCGCCTGGAGAAAACTGGGCGGCCGATAGCCATCGAAGGCGACCTCGGTATAAGGGGCATCGTGGCAAACAACCAGGTCGTATCTTCTGGCGAATGCAGCCACCCTCTCGAAGAAATCGAGATCGGCTACCGCTGCTGTGGGATTGTTGGGGTAGTTTATCCATAGTAGTCTAGCTCTCTGCGCTACCTCACCAGGGACTTGATCGAGGTCAGGCAAGAAATCCTTTTCCTCAATCAGGGGCAAGAAGTAGCAGTCGCCGCCGGCGAACATAGTCCCGATGGAGTAGACGGGATAGCCAGGATCGGTGACCAGGGCGAGATCTCCTGGGTCGATGAAGCACAGGGCAATATGGCCGATACCCTCTTTGGCGCCGATGAGTGGCAGAACTTCTTTATCGGGGTCGAAGGATAATCCAAAACGGCGCTCGTACCACGAGGAGATGGCTTGCCGCAACTGGGGAAGCCCGTTGGACTCGGGGTAGCGATGATTTGCCGGGTCTTGTGCTGCCTGACACAGGCGCTCGATGATACTGCGTGGGGTGGGGATATCGGGGTCGCC
>SOKG01000197.1 GCA_004376205.1 Dehalococcoidia bacterium
GCAATACACCAAAGGGCAACCTGAACAACCCGGCCTGTGGTAATTAAGGGTCAGTTGTCAGGGCGAAAAAGAGCGAGAACGTGACTTCCATTCTTCTTCATGCCTGCTGCGCACCCTGCTCCACCTATGTGGTAAACTGTCTGCAGGAGCAGCGTCTCGAGGTCAGCGCTTTCTGGTACAATCCCAACGTTCACCCTTTCCGGGAGCATCAGCGCCGCCTGGAGGCGATGGAAGCGTTGGCTCAAGCCACAGATTTGCCCCTGATCATAGACCCGGGCTACGATATGCTTCAGTACTTCCAGGCTGTGATCGGTCACGAGAGCGCGCGCTGTCCCGACTGCTATCGGCTGCGCCTTTCAAGGACCGCTGAGGTTGCTCACCAGAGAGGGTTCGATGCCTTCACTACAACCCTGCTAATCAGCCCCCATCAAAAGCATGAATTGATTCGTGAGCTAGGCGAAGGGTTGGGGAGGAAGTGGGGGGTGGAGTTTTATTACCAGGACTTCAGGCCGGGCTTTCGCGAGGGCCATCGCCTGTCCCGGGAGCTCGGTCTATATCATCAGGGGTATTGTGGCTGTGTCTACAGCGAATGGGAGCGCTACGGCAAGGTAAAGATTTAGCCGACTGGCGCCGCAGCTTCTGGGTTCTGTCCGCTAGGACATACTTTTTGCTGGTAGGGGCGAAAGCGCCGCCCCTGCGATGAGAACCCGGTTTGGTAGCTTCAGGCGTCGGATTTGTTGTCAGACCCCAATGGCGTCGAACCGGAGACTTCATCCGGCGTAGACCTATCCTCGTACCACGATGAGTGGGGCGTGTAATTGCCGAACTCCTCCTCTGCACCGCAGTGCTTGCATACACCCCTGCTCGTGGGCCCGTTTGGGCTCTCGATTACCCAGTAGTGGCTACACTCCGTCTTCTCTGCCGGATTTCGAGGCTCAGCTTCAAGCTTGTTCATCATCCGCTCCCAACTACCAATCAAAGCTATTCTAGGGGATGGCATGGCTTTTGTAAGCGACTTTTGTCTCAGTGGGAGCGCTATGATCAGGAGATGCTGCTGTTTGTATGGAGCTAGTTGGGGGGAGGAACGCGGGTGGGCGGATATCTAGCGCCGTCTAGGGTTCTTCGATGAGTATCTCAAGGGGCCAGCTTATGGCTCCGGTGGGGCATACCTCTTCACACAGAGTACACCAGCGGTTGCATGAGAGGCACTTTTTCATTTCTATGAGAGTTACAATGTTATCAACCAGGACCAAGACCTTACAATGGCACACGCTAACGCATAAGCCACATCCGTTACACTTTTCCCGGTCTATCACAGGCATCGAAATCATTGGGGATCATCCTCCACCATAATTATCTTAAAGTCTGAGTATACGGCTGTCTGTGACCTTTGTCTCAAGCCGTTACCTCTCCGCTATTTCTTGGAGCGCTTTCTTATCGGTAATCACGATTCGTTGGCGCTATAACCTAATCGCCCCTTCATCCTCCAGGGATTTGAGCGACCGTCCCACCATCTCCCGAGCGGTACCAGCCATGGCAGCCATCTCCTGTTGCGTCAGCTTGGGCCTGGGCCCTGTCCCATCGCTGGCGTGCTCCAGAAGTATCTTAGCTACCCTGGCTATAACGTGTCTGAAGGACAGGTCTTCTACAAGCGACACCAGATGCCTTACCTGCTGGGACAGCACACGAGTCACATTCAAGGACACTTGTGGGTGATCCCGGAGGATGACCTCAAGGTCGCTGTTCCTTATCCCGTAGAGAACAACAGGCCCTATGGCTTGGACACTTGCAGGGTTTGGCCCGCCGTCAAAGACGGGCACGTCATTAAAAGCTTCGCCAGGACGTACGAAGCTGAGAATCTGCTCTTTGCCATCAGCGGACGTCTTGAACGTTTTCACTACACCGGAGGCAACGAAATACATCGCATCTGCGGGCTCACCTTCGAGCAGGATCAGGTCCCCACTCTCAGCAGTCCTCTCGAAGATGAACTCCTTGATCGAATCAAGCTCAGCAGGGCTGAGGCCGGAGAAATAGGGGATGGATTTCAAGAGCTCTACATCGATAGCCATGTCTTTCAAATGAATGCGTAGCGCTTGCCTTTAGATCTCCTCTAGGATCATATCAGCTTCATTGCCACATACCTTGCAGACCAGTGTTCCTCGACCAGGCTTGTCCTTGGTCGCCTCCTCTTTCACCTCCACTTCTGCTTCACCCCCGCACTCCTCACATCGACAAGTCTTACGTTCTTCCTCTGCCATTTTGTCTTACCTCCTCTCAATCATACACTCAGAAGAGTCAGCTATTGTGGAACACTGACACGCTCATTCATATAGCTGAGACACATTCTTAGCCTTCCAAAGCCTACTGTTTTTCGAAATCGCTCTTGGGTGCTCCACAGACCGGGCACACCCAATCTTCGGGCAGTTCCTCGAATGGAGTACCCGGCGCGATGTCGCTCTCTGGATCGCCTTTCTCAGGATCATAAACGTAGCCGCAAACGGAGCACTTGTATTTCGCCATTCCAATATCTCCTTCCTTTTGGGCGAGCTTCTCTTCGATATATGATGGCGCTGTCTTTGGGGTAGTACCTCGCTTGACCTGATGATAGTGGGCATAGGTCATAGGCTCGTCTTCAGTCAGAACCTCGGCATCAACAAGCTCGCCTATGAAGATAGTGTGCGTTCCTACATCTACCTGGTTAATCACCTTGGCTTCCATATAGGCTACGGCGTGCTCCAGGACTATGGGCGCTTTGGTTTCACCCAGTTTGTAGTTGACCCCATCGAACTTGTCTGAGTCTCTTCCCGATTTAAATCCGAATTTGCCTATCAAGCTCAGCGGGGCATCCTGGCACAGGACTGAAACCGTAAAGACCTTGCTATCCTCGATGAATTCGTGGGTAAGGTTGCCTTTGTTGATGGCCACAGAAATAGTCGGTGGTTCGGAGCATACTTGAACTACCGTGTTTGCAATCTGACCGTTGATCCTGTCTCCTTTTCTGGAGCCTATTATATACAGGCCATAGCTTATTGGACGTAAAGCCTTGAGGTCCATCTCTCACCTTTCTTGTTCAACAATAGCGACCACCTAAGCTGAGCCTTCTATGGTTCGCAGCTGCTCTCGGGCACCTATGACAACAAGTTCATCTTGGCGATGGATGCCTTCACCTGAGGCGGGCTTCCGCTGCACTCCAGTCAATACTGTTGAAGAAGGCTGCAATGTAGTCGGCTCGCTTGAGCCCGTAGTCGATCATGAAGGCATGCTCGAAAACATCCAGCACTAAGATGGGGGTACAGCCTGCGGGGTGACCGGTCTCATGCTCGTTGATCCACTGGTTTATCAGCCTGCCGGTCAGGTTGTCCTGGTATAGAATGGTCCAACCAATACCCCTCATCGCGGCGGTGGCTCTGAAATCCTTCTCCCAATCTTCGTAGCTGCCGAACTCCTCGGCCAGCTTTTTGCCCAGCTTGCCTGATTTGTCAAGCGCCCCCTTGCCCCCGAGATTCTCGAAGTAGTACTCATGGAGTCGCATGCCGTTGAACTCGAAACCCATCCGCCGCTTTAACTCAGCATATTCTGTAGTCCCTGCCTTGTCATCCTTGAGCATGGCAGCGAGTGTATCTAACAACTTATTGGTGTTGGTTACATAGCCCTGATAGAGTGTGAAGTGGTTATTGAGCAATGTGTCGCTAAAACCCTCCATCCCGATTAGGCTGCTGTAGTCCTTTGCGGTGTACGCCATTCTTACCTCCCTCCCTATTCGTCACGTATTTTGCTTCTCTCATCAGGGGGTTCCTAACCGCAGAAGCTTGTAGTTTCCTATTCTATTAGCTCCATGTCCTCACCGCAGCACACAAGTGTGCCGCCACCAACCTTGGTTACCGTTACCTCATTACCGCAGACGTTGCACCGGTACTTTTCGCCCGCCTTTTCAACTCCCATCTTTGATTGCCTCCTTCCCCCCCCGAAATTGAGGGTTCTTCAATCTGAAGAGTAGTCCCTTGTTATCCCCGCTTGCTGAGGCTTTTCTTGAGGTCTGAGAGCTGCTTCAGATGCGACTTCTCCTCCTCAATTATCTTGTCCACCGCCTCTCGATCCCGCTCGCGGACAAGATTTCGCATGTCGTAGTAGAACAGAATCGAGTCCTTCTCAGCCCCCAGAGCGATTTGAATAGCCTCAGCGCTGCTTCTTGCATTCTCGGCCATCTCGCGGGCAACCTTGTCATCAGTGAAGACCGCGCTGTCAACCAGAGCCTTAAGGTAAAGGTCGTATTCTTCAGTGTAGATTTGCGGATGCCCATATTCTTCCACTGTATTCAGCATGCTCTGGAAGGTCTTGATATGCTGTTCCTCCATATCGGCTAGATACTTGTAGGCGCCTCGGGCCATTGCATCCTTCTCTACTTTGAGCAGTGATTTGTAGAAGGCAAGTCCATTTCTTTCAATCCCGATCGCGATATTGATAAGCTCCCTGCCGGAGAACAAGACACCCATTTTGGCAACCTCCTTAAAGTCTCTGCAGATAGCGGTGAGCACCTAGAGCTGCCTTGGCCCCTTCACCAGCAGCCACCACTATCTGTTTCTCTGGGACGCTGGTTACATCTCCAGCAGCAAATAGTCCCGCTACCCCTGTCTCACAAGCACAATTTACCTCAATCTCATCGAGTCCATTGAGCTTGGTTATGCCTTTGGCAAACTCCGAGTTGGGGATAAGGCCGATCTCGACAAAGACGGCTCCGACATCGATCTTCCTTTCCTCACCGCTTTTGGAGTCCCTGATTCTAATTCCTTCCACACGGCTCAAGCCCTCTATCGCCACGACCTCGTGTTCCAGGAAAATAGTTATTAGGTTGGAGGCATCTTTAAGCTTGTCAATGAGTATCTGATCGCCGGTAAGCGGGGTTGCGGACACCAAATAGACATGCTCGGCGATCTTGACCATGTCGTCGGCAGCTTCCAGCGCAGAGTTGCCACCGCCTATCACTGCTACCTTATCCCCGGCGAAGAGAGGGCCATCGCAGGTGGCGCAATAGGTTACGCCCCTCCCTTTCAACTTGTCCTCTCCGGGTACATTGAGTTGGCGGGAACGCTTTCCACTAGCTATTATTACTGCCTTCGCTTGATAGCTCTCATCCTTATCCGTTCTGATCGCAAATCCCCCGTCTATCGGGGACAAGGCTACTACTCCCTGACCGATTTTTTGTTCTACGGGGAATTGCTTGACCTGCTCCTTGAATTTTTGCATCAGCTCAGGGCCTTCGATGAACTGGTAGCCCATGTAGTTCTCGATGCCCGCTGTCCACAGGGGTTGACCTCCCAGGTCTTTGCTCAGGAGAAGGGTATTTATCTTCTTTCTGGAGGCGTAGACTGCTGCCGTCATACCCGCTGGACCGGCACCGACGATGATTAGCTCATGCATAGTTTATTCCCTGAGGTTGAGCTGGTTTAGAGACCGAGCTTCTCTTTCAACTGTGCCTCATCGAAGCCGAGTAAGATCTCGCCGTCGATTTCGATCACCGGCACTGTCATGGCCCCCGACTTGCTGATCATCTCCTCTCGGGCTGCTTTGTCCTCGGCCACATCGAGGTCTTGATAGGGAATGTTGTTGGCGTCCAAGAAACTCTTGGCCATCTTACAGAACGGTCAGGTTGGTGTGGAGTAGATTTTGACCTCTTTGGTGCTCATTTCGCCTCCTTGCTTACTCGCTTTGGAATATGATAGCAGAAGGGCATAGATAGGGCAACGAAAAGCCGTCATCCGAGAAGTCGTACACCAGCCATAGTAGCAAGCTAGTGATGAAGAAGTCATAAAATGAATGCAAAAAAAGTTAAGAAGTTATTACATTTCGGGCAGTGGTCTCCGGGTAGGGCGGCAAACTTGACATAAAGTAACACAAGAAAGAGTTCCCCGAACTGCAGCGGTCTTGTCTTGCTATCAAGGTTTAACAGTTGCCTACAGATGCTGCACAAACTTTTGCTTTGGTACTCAACGTTACTATTTTCCTATCAAACAATACCCAAATTGGTCATTGTGCACACAATGATGAGCGTGCTAGGCTTTTCATAGACTCCAGGGAGCGCTTTCATAAAGAGGTTCTACCATGGAAGAACGCGTAAAGCAGACCCAGGTCGAAAGCCTGATGACTGCCCGCCAGGTAGCTGACTTCCTGCAAGTCAGCGCGTGTACCATAGGCCGCTGGAGTCGCAAAGGAGCGCTAAAGTTCTACCGCGTGGGTGGTCGCGGTGATATGAGATATCAACTCAAGGATGTTCTTAGTTTCCTGGAGGAATCCAACTCTCACTCAAGAGCAGACACTATGGGCGAGAAGGTGCCAGTTCGCCCCAGCAGAGAGAGACTCTCTGTTCCAAAGAGGAAGGCCGGACATGGCGAAAAAGGGCCAGCTCATGCCAAATAGAACTCGCATAACCGCCGCTGAACCACTGAGAGAGCCCGAGAATAGGCTTGGGGCTTTTGCAGCATTTCCTCACCGGCGTGTGTCCAATGAGACAGAGATCGCTTACTGAAGGGGGGAATCATGAAGGCACTGCTTATTGAAGATGACCCAGAGATCGTGGAGTCTATTTCCCTGACCTTCCAGATACACTGGCCTGAGGCTCAGTTAGTATCCACCCACATGGGAAAGAAAGGGATAGAGTTGGCGGAGAGTGAGTATCCCGATATCATCCTTCTTAATCTGGGGCTTCCCGACATAAGCGGCTTCGAGGTGTTAAAGCAGATCCGGCTCTTCTCCTCTGTACCCATTATTGGCCTCACTGCAAGGGCGGAGGAAGCCGACGTAGCTAAAGGGCTGGAGTGGGGGGCAGACGATTACATAGTCAAACCCTGCGGACAGCTCGAGCTCCTGGCACGGGTAAAGGCCAGGATACGCGATAAGACCCATTTTGCCGAAGAGTCGCCCATCTCTTTTGGGTCACTGCTGTTTAATCCTCGCACACGCCAGCTTTTGTATGGAAAAAGAGATAAACCTCACTGGTATCGAAGCCCGTTTCATTCACCACCTGATGAGAGCTGGAGGTGACGTGGCAAGCTACTCCAGTCTCGCCGAGGAAGCTTGGGGTGAGACCTACCCCGAGGCTGTAGACAGTATCAGGGTTCATATCCAGCGCCTGCGGGAGAAACTGGAAGCAGACCCCAGCCGCCCACAGCTTCTTCTCACCAAAGCCGGCATAGGATACTTCCTGGCGAAACCAGGCTAAACCTGATCCAAATAGTGCCTGCTACGAGCAACGGTAGCCGAAGTCACTGGTGGCTTCGGCATCCCTTTTTGTGTGCAGCATAGATTATTCACTGCCAAGCTATCAACAACCTTCCTCAGCATCTGAGGGAGGCAAGTAAGGCTACCAACCCCAAGCCCCAAAGGACTACTTCACATCTTCTCGGCTGTTCCTAGTACTATCTTCCCACCAGTGACCATCCACAAGAGCTATTGTATACTTAATGATAGGTCTGCTAATATATGACGATGTAGTAGTATCCTACAATAGAGGCGTAGACGTCTATGATAAAGGCTACGATTTCATGGCCGCAGTGGATATAGATTTGACACTACTGCATCGAGATTAAGAAAGGGAGTGAATTATGCAGCAGACTATGAAGGAGACAAATCCAGAAAGGATGATGACAGTTCAGCAGGTAGCAGCCCTCTTGCAGGTTAGCATCTGCAGCGTAAGGCGTTGGAGCGATAGGGGAACACTGAAGTTCTACCGCGTCGGTTCTCGAGGTGACAGGAGATATTGGCGCGAGGATGTCTTTCGTTTCCTTGAGGCTTCCAGCCCCCACCTAAGGGTAGATATCACGGCTTAAAACGTGCCAGTTTGCCCTCAGCATATAGACTGACTTCCTTTCCTCCTGAGCTGTTGAGACAGCTCGAGACCAGATTAAGAGCGTTTGTAGACGCGCCTAGGGACCACTTGCCCCCAACGCCACTCTCTTGTATTTCGCTTACATGGAGCATGTAGACGACCACATATAACCGCGACGGTAGTACTTTTCCCTAGTGTATCTAGGACAAAAGGGATATTGATTACCATGTTAAGGTGTGATAACCTGCGATCAGGAATGACAGGAATCGTCATAGCAAGAAAATGGTGAGGACAGGACCAAATCTGAAGAGATCGGTAGTCCGATCAGAAGACCAGCCTATTGCTGAGTAAATGACTTAGTACAGGTCCAGGGGTCCAAAATGGACGAAGTGAAAGGAACGATACTGATAGTCGATGACGAGGAGTCTATCAGGGACGTTGTTTCCCGCAGACTCGAGGCAGAAGGCTACGATTGCGTGTTAGCGGCCGATGGCGAAGACGCTCTGTGGAGAGCGTTCATGCAGGACTTTGCCCTGGTGCTTCTGGACATCAAGATGCCAGGCATGTCAGGAATGGAGGTGCTCTCAAGGATGACTACCGGTCATTCTGATATCGGCGTGGTCATGATGACTGCGGTGGGCGATAGCGAGACCGCTGTTGAAGCCATGAAGCAGGGGGCATATGACTATGTGACCAAGCCCTTCAACCTGGACGACCTGGTCATGAGAGTGGAAAGAGCTCTGGAAAAAAGAAGACTGGTACTCGAAAACAGAGGCTGTCAGTTCTCCATGGAGCAAAAGCTTGAGCAGCAAACAGGTCAGGTGCGGCAATACTGTCGCGATGCTATTGAGGCACTTGCCCGTGAGGAGATGGCTCTGAAAAAGCTATCTGGGACACTTGGCACTGAGAAAAAGCCAGGGTGCGAGGATGTCTGCTTGCAGATGGCCAGGGTGCTGGCGCAGATGGTTGAGATGCACGAGCCTTACGCCTGTGGCCATTCGGAGCGAGTAGCCCTGCTGTCCAATGAGATCGCTCTTCGGCTTGGCTGCTCTGACGAACTGACAAGGGATATACAGCTTGCTGCCACAGTCCATGATATAGGGAAGATTATAATCCCGGATCACATTCTCTTTAAACCGGGTCATTTGACATCAGCAGAGTACACTGAGATAAAGAGGCACCCTACGGTGACAGTGGATATAATACGCCATGTGTACTACTTTCAAGGCATTATACCTCTGATTGAGAGTCATCATGAATGGTACAATGGCAAAGGCTATCCCAGGAAGCTAAAGGGGGAAAATATTCCTCTGGGAGCGCGCATCCTTGCTGTAGCTGATGCCTATGATGCTATGATCTGTCCTCGCCCCTACCGCACTCGCCTCAGCAACGAAGATGCGTTGCAAGCCCTGAAGAAGGGGGCTGGTAAGCAGTGGGATCCGGCAGTTGTGGATGCCTTTCTTAAGCTATTGAAACGAGAATCCAGAATGTTGGAGACTACTCTAGTCGAAACGTAAGGATGAAGGAGTCCGTGGAAGTGTCTACGGAAGCTCCTAATCTGCTCTAGGGCTTTCTCGATGACTGGCCGGGGCGAGACTACCCCTTCTCGGTCGCGTTGCCTGCTCAGAAGTAGCGGCTGGACTCATCCAGGAAACGAACAGCATCCTCGCTGTGTTTATGGCAATGCGCGCTGGCTTGATTCCCATTCAATAGAGTCATTCCACTTGGGACATCAAGAGAGCACTGTTGGTGGCGGCAGGTGATTGCAGTCCGCTGAATTGCATACTGATATGGACTGACTGGTTCGCTTAAAGCTATATCGAGGCGCAATGCTGAGTCCGAAAGTCCGTAGCAGCGGCGCTAGCGTGCACAATATCAAGGACTCATCTGTTGGGCTGAGAGTGTGGATGGGGGAGCAGCAGTCCGCACTATTCACGATTGCATGATCATCTTCGGATTCTGATGAGAATTGACACCCGCGGAGCAATGACACTATAATTGTCGTAAACAGCGAGCATGGCGGTGTATTACTCTATCAGCGACCAAATAGGACATCTTGCACTAGGTTGTTAGTGGGATGGTAACGCTGATGTAATCCAGGTAAGACATCCTTGAGATCATACTGAGGAGGGAGAATAAGATGGACTTGATGAAGCTTAATATATATGACCCTGCCGACCATCCTGAAGAGTGGACGCCCGAGATGTACCAGAAGCTGGAACAGGCAAGGGACATAGTTGAGGAGTGGTGGTTGCCCAACCGCCGCCAACTGGACCGCCTGGGCGGCGTCCTGGCAATGACAGAGATGTCAGACGTCTACTACGGTCTGCACAAGTCGATAATAGATGCCGGGTTCTACGGCAGGACTATCCCCAAGGAGTACGGAGGGCCTGGGTGGAGCCTTCTCCAGTGCAGCCTGCTATCGGCTGAGATCACTAAAGTGGGCTTTACCCCCAGGCTCGACGACGCCTTTTTCACCGGTGAGCCTGCAGTTCAAATACTCCTCAAATGGACCCCGGACGAGGATGCCAAGCGCGAGTACTTCAAGCGAACGTTGGACGGCGGGTTTTGTACTGTGTGGGCCACCGACCCTGAGTCGGGTGTCGATATGGGCGGGATGCGTGGCAGTGCAGTTCGCGATGGAGATCATTACATCCTCAACGGACCCAAGTGGTGGATGGCTATGTGCAGCCCGGGTCCAGTGGGGCTTCAGTGGCATCTGGCATTGCTGAAAACGGATACCACCAAGCGCACCAGCGGGCTTACCCTGTTTATCTTGAACGATGAAGAGCCTGGCATCATAAGAGGTCGGGAGGGTGACCTCATGGGAGCGAGGTGGGGTTGTGCCCGCTACGAGCTGCTTTTGAAGGATGTGAAGGTACAAAAGAAGTACCTTGCGTCTCCCGAGGGGAAGGGGTTGTACGCCCTGGTCGACGGGATGAACAAGCACATGGCCAATCAAGCGTTTCAGGCCGTGGGCGTCTCGGAGGCCGCTATAAAACTCGTCCTGGACTACACTCAAAGTACCATACGCTGGGACCATCCCATCATCGAGTATCAGGGAGTCCACTTTCCCATAGCCGATATGTGGGTCAACGCTGAGGCTTCTCGCGCCATAACTACCAAGGCCTGTAAGCTCTGGGATGAAGGCGATCAGGAGGCGCTGCATGGCAAATGGGCTATTCTCGCTTTCCGCATGGCCGCTCCGTCAGCTCTCGAGGCCTGTCTCAAGGGCATCGAGCTCATGGGTGCCCGCGCTATCGAGAGAGAGGAGGGCTGGCCTCTGGAGCTAATGTACCGCGATTCGATGATCTTCACCCTGTACCGAACACCCAACATAGACCGGAAGTTCCTTGCCTCGTACCTCGTGCGCAGGAGACTCTAAGCCGGTTTTGGCCAACATGGGAATTGAATTAGAAGTGAAGCTCGCTTGCACTGCAAGCGAGCTTCACTTTATAGCTTTCGCCGGCATCCTATCGCTAGGTTCGACCTGAAATGCATGTAGTCTGATTTCTTCCCCAGCTTGACTATCCCAGAACTGTACGAATACTCAGCGCTTCGTCCCGGACGGATAAGTGACGTCAGGCCGGTCGCCTCTGACTTCTCGTAGGACAAACTCAGTATTGTCCCTCTCGGGGGGTATCTCAAACCTATATTCGGTTAGCTTCCATATGCCCCGTTTTCCACAACGTTTGCATGGTGGTAGCAGTTCTCCCCTGAAGAGGTAGAGCTTGCGTTCCCCGGCCGAAGGGCTGCAGTCTGAAGAAGCGATATGCTCCACGAACTCGTAATCACCATCGATCGGTGCCCGGCTCCAACTCCTGACAGTAGTGCCCAGTGGTACATCTATCATCTTGCGCTGCTGCATTTCATCCCCCTTTTGGTCCTGGCCAAATCCTGGGGGTATTGTATCATATCCCTGCGCTCTTTCAAAAGCCAGTGCCCTGCAATTCCAGCTGGCTTGGAGCCCTCTACGTACCGGCCCCTGTTATCCTGACCTGAATATCCGGTACGCTAAGAACTCCTTCTCGCACCCTTGACCAGTGTGCTGAGGAAAGTTGACCGCAGCGGTTCAATAGCCATCGCGGCCTTAAAAGGCGGCGATTTCTCCAAAACACTGACAATTCGACCCAGTGCCCGGTGACTCAGCCTTTCAGGATCGTCGAACAGTATATTGGCCAGCTTGCCCCGCTCGATTGCCATCGACACGATGCGGTCGAAGGTGGTCTCGGGCGTGAACACTCTTTTTGCGCGAGGCTTCATGATGAGCCCGCCAAACTTGCAAGCCGAGTAGCAGACCCCGCAACCTAGGCACAGGGTGTCGTCGCACACTGCCCACCTCCGCTTCTCCTTACCTTCCCCCTCCTCAGCGATCTCGATTGCATCCACCGGGCATAACTTGGCGCACTTGCCGCATCCCTTGCACTTGGATAGATCGACCTCTCTGATCCAGTTCGAGGAGACGATCGCATTGCGGATGTCGAAATGCTTAATCGCATGGATCATCCCGCAGCAGCATCCACAGCAGTTACATATGAACGTCGGAGTCGTCTGCACGTTGTCGCCAGTCTGCGCCAGCCCGGACTCCTTGCACTCTTCCAGGATACTCATTGCCTCACCAGTTGTGATAGGTTGGGCGTGGCCACTCTTCGCCATCGACTCGGCAATGTAGTTGAGCGTGAGGCAGGCCCGTTGCGGTTTGTCGCAGACCTTCCCCAGGTGACTCGCTTTATGGCGGCATTGGCAAATCGCGACGCTCACAGCGGACGCTGATCGCACGATATAGCTCGCCCTTTCCCAATCGAGGACTTCGATGTGGTCCCCGGGGGGAAGCGCTTCCTCGCGGACCAATGAGCGGCCGAGTTGTGTTTGGCGCTGAAAGACTGAGCGGGTGAAGCGGTCGTCTCCGTTCATGTACTCCTCAAAGAGATGCGCTAGCTCCGCCATCGGCATGTCGTCGCGGGCACGCATGAAGATGAACTCGAAGAGGCCGATCACAACCGGCGGTAGGACGAAGTAGCGCCGTCCCTTGAACTCGAGGTCGAGCACCACCCCTCGTTGCGCCATCTCGGTCAATTTGTCGCACAGTTGATCCTGAGGCATACCGAGCCTACGCGAGAGAAAATCCAAGGATTTGGGTCGGCTGGGGAGCCGCCTTGCGAGCTCCGCTTCCTTGGGAGAGTACAGGAGTCTTAGGATTTTCATAAAGACAGGGGACTCGGGGGCTCCGGTAACATTGCGGTCCAGTCTCTGCTGCAACAGGCGGTATTCACGGTCAGGGTCGACAATGTGTCCCATAATTCCCCCTCCTGATCCAACACTCCCCAGTCTGCGCGGATTTGTCAGAGGCTAGCATATTCCTTGGTGACTGTCAAACTGAACGATTCTTGTGTCACGGTCCTGTCCCCTTAAGCCAGCCTGGTGTGTGCAGCGAGTGTGCGACGCAGGCTCGTTTGTCTGAGGCTTCGCCTAATGTTTCACCAATCGCTCCAGAGGCTGCCTGGCTCTTTTGCCAGGACAAAGAGGAACCTTTGTAGCTCGCAATGCGTCTATAGTATAATAAGGCGGGTTGGAGCCCGCTGAGAACAGGTATGGAGGTAACTATCATGAAAAGGATGCTATTAGGTGTATTGATGGTGATAGTAGTGCTGAGCTCGGTGGGTTGTGGCGAAGGGTTGGTGATAGGGATCGCACGATCGGAAAAGCCGCGAGAGACCTCACCCGATGTCGCCGCCTCGGATCTGAAGGACTTGGTCGACGGAAACAGTGCCTTCGCCTTTGACCTCTACCAGTCCCTCAGCGACCGGGATGGAAACCTCTTCTACTCTCCCTACAGCATCTCGCTGGCGCTGGCGATGACCTACGCCGGTGCTCGCGCTGAAACCGAACGGCAGATGGCGGATACCCTCCGCTTCCTCCTGGCCCAGGACCGTCTGCATCCCGCATTCAACGCTCTGGACCTCGAACTCGCCAGTCGGG
Organism: Dehalococcoidia bacterium; assembly: GCA_004376205.1. Taxonomy (GTDB): domain Bacteria; phylum Chloroflexota; class Dehalococcoidia; order SZUA-161; family SZUA-161; genus SOKG01. The sequence continues at coordinate 13,802 of SOKG01000197.1, forward strand.
GTGAGGGCGCTGAGGGCAAAGATGAAAAGGGGTTCCGGCTGAACATCGTCAATGCAATCTGGGGACAGGAGGATTATGAATTCCTCGCCGAATTCCTCGATGTCCTGGCGGAGAACTACGGTGCCGGGCTGAGGCTCCTCGATTTCATAAACGCACCGGAAGAGTCCCGCATCACCATCAACGACTGGGTCAGCGATCAGACGGAGGGCAGGATAGAGGACCTGATTCCGCAGGGCGTCATCGACGCATTGACACGGCTTGTCCTCACCAACGCCATCTACTTCAATGCAGCGTGGCTGAATCCCTTCGACGAGGACGTGACGGATGATGGCACATTCCATCTGCTGGACAGCAGCGAGGTAACTGTGCCGATGATGATGCAAACCGAGTCCCTCGGCTATGCAGAGGGCGAAGGGTATCAGGCAGTGGAATTGCCCTACGACGGCAGCGAACTATCGATGGTGATCCTGCTTCCCGAGGCAGGTCAGTTTGAGCCGTTTGAAGGCTCGCTGGGCGCTGTCCTTGTGGATACCATCACGAATGACCTGGCATACAGGCAGGTCGCTCTGACCATGCCGAAGTTCGAATTCGAATCGGACTTCACTCTAGCCGAGACTCTTGCTGCGATGGGTATGCCGGTTGCCTTTTCTGGAGCAGCCGACTTCTCATGCATGATCGGTAACCGCGACCTGTTCATCTCA
>SOKG01000178.1 GCA_004376205.1 Dehalococcoidia bacterium
GTTATAGTGCGATCACCGCGTTTCAGCTGGGGGAACTGGTTGTGGGTGCTGTTTAAGAGGTTGTAAATAGTTTGTAAAATTACTATCAGTCAGAAAGGAGGGTTCAAGGTGACAAAAATTTTTAGTCCGTTATCCATAGGCAAGATGGAGATCAAGAACCGTATGGTGGCTGGTCCTATCGTCAGCAACTGGGCGGATCCCGAAGGAAATGTGACCACCCGAATGATAGATACTTATTCCGAGCGGGCAGCCGGGGGTTGGGGGTTGGTAGTGGTGGAGGCGACCTACATACGCCCTGACGGAAACAATTTTCGGCAAATGTTGGGTCTGTGGAACGACCGCCAGGTTGTAGGCCACAATGAATTGGCGGAGGCAATTCAGTTGGCCGGCAGCAAGTGCGTCTTGCAGATCATGCATGGCGGCAGAACAGCCCGGTACCTTGCAACAGAGATTCAGCCCGTCTCCGCCTCTGCTCTTCGACCCTGGAACGTTAACCCTAGGGAGTTGAGCACCGAAGAGGTCGAAGAGATGGTTGATCAGTTCGGAATAGCGGCAGGTAGAGCCAAAGAGGCGGGCTATGACGGCGTGTACATCCATGGGGCGCACGGTTTTTTAATTACCCAATTCATGAGCCCTTTTACTAACAACCGGCGAGACAAGTATGGTGAGCTCATGCGATTCCCGACAGAGGTCGTGGAGGCCGTGCGAAATGCTGTTGGCCCTGATTATCCTGTAATGATGAGGATTAATGGAGATGAGTTCCTGGGTGAGGCCGGCATCACCCTTGATTTGGCCAAAGAACAGGCCAAGGCCCTTGAGGCGGCTGGGGTGGACGCGCTTGACATCTCATGTGGTGGCTTTGAAAGTGGTTGGCATCAAATTCAGCCTCCCTACTACCGGAGGGGCTACCTGGTACACCTGGCTGAGGGCATCAAAGAGGTCGTCAGCATACCCATTGGAGTTGCGGGTCGTATCAACGACCCAACCCTGGCAAGGACTATTATAGAGAAAGACCGGGCAGACTGGGTTGTTTTGGCACGCGGGGCTCTTGCGGATCCAGAATTTCCAAAAAAATTCGCCGCCGGCCGTATCGATGACATAAGGAAGTGCCTCGCATGCGGCGAAGGGTGCCTAAAGCGACTGTTCATGGACTTATCCGTTACCTGCGCCATAAACCCGCGAGTGGGGAGAGAGTGGCGGTATCAGATGAAACCCGCGGCCAACCCAAAGAAGGTGCTTGTGGTGGGCGGTGGCCTTTCCGGCATGGAAGCTGGGCGAGTAGCAGCCGAGCGAGGCCTTGACGTTGCGCTTTACGAGAAGGCGAACAGCTTAGGTGGTACTATGGCTCTCTACCAGGGCATGCCTAAACTGCATATGCGGGAGTTTACAAATATCGTGGACTGGCTCAGGCGAAAATTGAAGACGCTCGAGATAAAAGTGGAGCTTGGAACAGAGGTAAATGGTGAATCCATACAAGGTTTCGGCGCAGATGTAGTCATCATTGCTACAGGTGCGGCCCCGTATATGCCAGATATCCCTGGCATTGATAATCCCTTTGTCTTCACGGAAGATGACTATCTGGCGGGTAATGTCAAACTGGGCTCCAAGGTGGTCGTATTGGGGGGGCATTGGGGAGCTGAGACAGCAGTATCTCTGGCAAGGGAGAAGGAGGTTGAACTACTCACTTTGGTGGAGGAGTCAGAAGATATCGGTGGCTCATTGGACGGTTTTCGGCAAATAGTCACCAAGGGCTATTTGGAGGAGGAAAACGCAACAATTCTCACTCAGCATAAGGCCTTGCAGGTTGTAAATGAAGGGGTTTTAGTTATAGACAGAAACTGGAGATTAACGACTATCCCCGCAGATACGGTAATTGTCTCCATGGGGCGGGTAGCTAAGGATCAACTGGCAAAAGACCTGGAGGGCAAGGTCACCGAGCTATATAAAATCGGCGATTGCAACCGACCGAATCAGTGGCCTATTTTGTTTGCCATGGAAGAAGCCAACTTCGTCGCTTTGCAGCTGTAATCGTCGAGACCTTACGATTGTTATCGGCCTCAAACCTGCTTTCAAGCTCAGCACCGCATGCAGAGGGGCTTCTTATCCCCAATTCAACTTGAGATCTCATGGTTCTGAGGGGCCTTGGCTGACTATAACTAACAAAAATGGGGAGGTTTCAAGATGTCCTGGCCTATTGAGTATTTTCATTATGTTCCGGCGCCATCCAGCATCATCGAGATGATGCCCGGCGCCATGAAGGCGATGACCCAATGTGCAGCTGTAAAGCCTGGCGAAAATGTAGTGATCGCGTGTGACACAAACAAGCTGCGGCTTGCTGAGGCCTTGGCAGCGGCGGCCTATGCCGTTGGTGGGATACCGACTATCGTTATGTTTCCCCCGACGGGAGCCCATGGGGCACAGGTGCCGAAGGCAGTGGTCGGCGCGTGTGCCCAATCAGACGTATTCTTCCTCCCTACGAGCTGGTCAATGACTCACACCGATGCGCGAATTGAGGCGATCAAAAACGGATCGCGGGGAAGCACCATGTGTGAAGTAACGGAAGACTGCCTGTGCACGGGAGGAATGCAAGGAGACTATGAGGAATGCGATCGGATTGCACGTCGGCTAGGTACGGTCATCTCACAGTCCAAGACGATGCGAATTACCTCACCGGCCGGCACTGACATGAGATGCGAAATAGCAGGCCGCCCGGTTCAGTATGAGACAGGACTTTTCCGAGAGCCGGGACAGTTTGCCGCCTTACCTGACAGTGAAATTAATATCTCTCCGGTGGAGGGTTCTTCTGAAGGTACGATCGTTGGTGACGTACGCCTTATGGGATACGGCATTATTAGGGAAGAACCTGTGACAATCCAAGTCCGAGAGGGTAAGGTGGAGGAAATAACAGGTGGAAGCGGGGCCGAGTATCTGCGGGAGACACTGGAATCGTTCAATGATCCCAGTGCTCATAACCTGGCGGAGTTTGCCTTGGGGCTCAATCCTTCTTGCCGGGCATACTCCACTAATTTAGAAGATCTTGGGAAGCTCGGCTTTGCCCACCACGGTATAGGGAGCAACTATGCCATTGGCGGGAAAGTAATGGCGCCCTGCCATATCGACATCATTTACAAGGATGCCACCGCTGAATTGGACGGTAAGGTTGTGTGGGATAAAGGTAAGCTCTTGGTCTAACACGGGCCAGTCCCGTCTCACAAATTTGCAGGAGGCAACAGAATGCGCGTCAAAAAGGTGGATCACATTGCCGTACAAAATACCACGGCCGGGCCGCGATGGCCCGATTGCCTATCTCAACCCTGAAACCACCAACGGTGTATACCTCCAGTTTGTCCAAAAGCAGATAGAGGAGAGCTAAATGTCAAAGATTGAAGTGGTTATCGACTATGAATTGTGCGACGGTGATGGCCTGTGTGTCGAGAACTGCCCGAACGAAGTTTTAGGCATAAAAGACGATAAGGCCCATGTGATTGATCATGAACTTTGCGGTGAATGTTATTACTGCGAAAGTATCTGTCCAAACAATGCCATCAGTGTTCAGCGAAATGAGTAAAAACCTCTTTTATCTTTAATTTAACGATTAAGTGGAGTAAAGCGTTATGAAGGTTCAGATTTGGCTTTGGGGTCATCTTACACAATATGTGCCCGATAATAATAAATCGAAATACAGGGTGCTGGAAGCCAGTCAGGGAACCTCAATCAGGAAGGTTCTGGAGCATCTGAAGATTCCCGAGTGGGCCGTCAACCTGATATTCTTAAATGGAGTTCAAGCCCAGGACAAAGAAATACTGAAGGATGGAGACAGGCTAACTGTTTTCCCCCGAATATTGGTCGGCGGTTGATGCAGAAGTTAGGTTGAGATGCAAAGAACACCTTCAGAGTTTTCTTTCTAGTATTGCCTAAAGAGGAAAGCCTGTATTCATTTCTATGCCTAACTTTCTCGCG
>SOKG01000267.1 GCA_004376205.1 Dehalococcoidia bacterium
GTGCTTGTTCGAACGCTGGAATCTAGGTGGTGGCTCTTCACGTGAAAGGAGAGGCAATCAATAGTCGCTTTCCCTTTGCATAAGGGATGCTTCGTAGGGCAAGAGCAAAACTACCCTCTTCGAGATGTTGACAGTCTTGTGTGGCTGATGTAAACTGAGGCGATTATTTCAGCGGTAGGATGCCCTGTTGTTAGGTTTATGTATTCAGAGCCACGTGAGCAAGCGCGCGGCTTTTTTGCTTTTGGGCTGCGAGTTCTCGCCATAGACAAGAGTAGATATGGCTTCACTGAATGATATTGATCCAAGAGTTGCTGCTGCAATCGAACAGGACAACCAACGTCAACGGTTTAGCATCAACCTTATTGCTGCGGAAAACTACGCTTCAAGAGCTGTGCTCGAAGCCCAGGGGTCGCTGCTCACAAACAAGTACGCTGAGGGCTATCCCGGGAGTCGTTACTATGGTGGGTGCCAAAATGTTGACCTAGTCGAAGCACTGGCAATCGAGCGAGCAAAGAAGCTTTTCAGTGCTGACCACGCCAACGTCCAACCGCACAGCGGAGCCCAGGCCAATATGGCAGCCTACTTTGCCCTGCTCGAACACGGGGATACTGTCCTGGCAATGAGTCTAGCTCATGGCGGGCATCTCAGCCACGGTAGCGCTTTCAACTTCTCCGGCAAGCTCTATAAGTTCGTTACCTATGGTGTCAATAGAGAGACGGAGATAATTGACTACGACCAGTTAGAAAAGCTCATCCTGGAACATCGGCCTAAACTCATTGTGGCTGGCGCCAGTTCCTATCCCAGGATAATCGATTTCGCCAGGTTTCGCCAAATAGCCGCCATGGTAGATGCAAGGCTCATGGTAGATATGGCCCACTTGGCAGGGCTGGTCGCTGCTGGCGTGCACCCCTCACCAGTGCCCCATGCCGATGTAGTCACCTCGACTACGCATAAGACATTGCGTGGCCCCAGAGGGGGGTTCATTCTCTGCCAGTCGCAATGGTCTTCGCAGATAAACGATAACGTCTTCCCAGGAATGCAAAGCGGCCCCCTGATGCACGTCATAGCTGCCAAGGCCGTTGCCTTTCTGGAAGCGATGCAACCCGAGTTTGCTACCTATCAGCGAGCGGTACTCCAGAATGCTAAGGCTCTGGCAGGTGAATTGAATAATCTGGGACTACGACTCGTCACGGGAGGAACGGACACCCATCTAGTTCTGGTTGACCTCTCCCAGATGGGGATAACAGGCAATGCAGCTGAAAAAGCCCTTGACGCCGCGGGCATAACTGTAAATAAGAACGCTATTCCCTTCGACCCTCGTCCCCCTCAGATAGCTAGCGGCATCAGATTGGGCACCCCAGCTGTTACAGCCAGGGGATTTGGAGTCAGGGAAATGGAGCAGGTCGCCCGCCTCATCGTCAGAGTGCTGTCTAACCTTGGCAATCAGAGAGTACATGATGAGATTCAACACCAAGCTAATGAGATATGCAGAAAGTTTCCGGTGCCCGGGCTCACTGAGTAACAACGACTTGCTGTTAGCGATTCCCACGTGATATAATTAGTGAATCTTGGCTGGGACTGGAGTAGGCTCTAAACGAAAAAGGAGTGAGCATTTGCGCGATTATGAACTCATGGTGATCATCAGCCCCGACGTCAGCGAGGAAGATATCCCCGGCACCATAGACAAGGTGAGCGACTTCATCACCTCCAGAGGCGGGACCATTACCGAGGTTAATCATTGGGGCAAACGAAAGCTAGCCTATCCCATTGCTCGTTTCAGGGAGGGGGACTATGTGCTAAGTCGGTTCAAGTTCAAACCTGAAATGGCCGCGGAACTCGAAGCTAACTTGAAAATCTCAGAGATGATCCTGCGTCACCTGTTAATTAGATTAGGCGATTAGAAGCCAGGGGAAAGGAGGTGGCAAAATGGTGGGGTTGAATAAGGTTATAATCATAGGAAATGTGGGAACGGATCCTGAGATGCGTTTCACCCCCAACGGTAATCCAGTGACTTCGTTTCGCTTGGCCACTAGTCGAACCTACACTACCCCCGAGGGCGAGCGGAAGCAAGAGACTGAGTGGTTTGATGTTGTCACTTGGAACAGGCTGGCTGAGAACTGCAATCAGTTCCTAACCAAAGGGCAGCGAGCCTATGTCGAGGGCAGGCTGCGAACACGCTCCTGGGAAGGACAGGATGGGCAAAGGCACTCGCGTATTGAAATAAACGCCAATATAGTGCTCTTCCTCGATAAACGTCCGGTGGGCACCTTACCTGAAACACCTGAAACCGGGATTGATACAGCAGCTGAAGAAGATCTCGAACCGGGGGACATCCCCTTCTAATACCTAAGCTTGACAAAATCCTAGACAGTGAGCTCTGCTGAAATGCCAAAACCCCGTAAATCACCCCTCAAACGGAGAGAACCTGGTAAAAGTAGATATATCCCCAGGAAAAAGGTTTGCTCCTTTTGCGTGAACAAGGTTCAGACTATTGACTACAAGGATATGACTCTGTTGCGTCGCTATATTTCAGATCGGGGCAGAATGGAGCCTCGACGCAGGACGGGCGTCTGCGCAAAACACCAGCGCCCTTTGAGCATTGCCCTGAAACGGGCGCGTCATATCGCCCTATTGCCCTACACCCCAGAGCACGTTCGCCAGAGCGGGGGACCCAGATCCAAGGAGCCCAGCCCCAAAGAGCAATCCGACTGACCGCAGCATAGTAAGACGTAGTCTGTTCCTCCAGTGGGGATCATGTATTGAGCAGGAAACTGAAGCCCCAACCCAAACTTACAGTTGCCAAGAAACAACCTCCGAGATGGCAGCGAGAGAGAACCATATCGCTTCTGATTCGGATTATCATTCCCCTAATCATTGTTGTGGCACTGGGGCTGGTTGGCTATTGGGGCTACGACAACTATGTGGTTCCGTGGCAACAGCCTGTAGCCAAAGTAAATGACACCACCATAAATATGAGGTATTTCGTCAAAATGCTTCGGTATTACTCCGGGGGTAGCACGGATGCAAACGCGTTAAGAGGAATAGCACCCGCGGTGCTGGAACAAATCGAGAGAAACGAACTGACAAGACAAAAAGCGCCAACGATTGACATCGAAGTCACTCCTGAGGAGATCACAGAGGCAATCGAGAACGATCTCCTTGCAGTTCAAGGGAATGCGACGCAGCCAGAAATAGACCTAGATCAGCACTACAAGCAGGTTAGGGAACGGACTGGGCTCTCGGTAGCCCAATATCGCGAGATCAGGGAGACTGAACTGCTTATGGCCAAGATAAGGGAGTACTTGAAGGACGAGAAGGTGCCTGAGGAGGCCAAGCACATTCACCTATTCATCCTCGAACGACCCACCCGAGAAGAGGCACTTGAAGCATCGGTGGAACTACAGAAGGGCAATGCTACCCTAGAGGAGGAACTTGCTGCAGGCGACCTTGGCTGGGTGCCGGAGGGAATATACCCGCCTGAGTTCGATGAGGTTGCCTTTGGACTCGGGGCAGGCAATGTTAGCGAGCCCATCCCAATTGATCAAGGCTATTATATAGTCAAAGTCTCGGAAACAGCCGAAAGCAGACCTGTAGAGGACACGCACCAGGAAATCCTCGCCGACGTCGAATTTGAGAAGTGGCTCCAGGAACAAGCAGAAGCCAGCATAATCGAAGAGTATCTCGATGAGGATAAGATAACCTGGGCCGTTGAGCACAGCTAAATAGCAGGATCGCAGGTGAGCAGTGAGCGAGAGAGAGAGCATTAACATCGGTCTCATGGGACTGGGGGTGATCGGCAGTGGAGTAGCCCACGTCTTGATCGACAAAGCAGATGCCATTGCCCAGCAGGTTGGTTGTCCACTGATATTGAAGAGGGCTTTGGATCGTGATGTCTCTAAGAAGAGGTCGTCCAAGATTCCTGCTCAGATATTCACCACTGACCCCAATCAACCCCTC
>SOKG01000227.1 GCA_004376205.1 Dehalococcoidia bacterium
TGTTTTGCCAGATGGCGTAGAGTATGGATTGCTATATTGGGATTGAGCATTAGTGTCTGCAGAGAGGTAATTAAGCTATCGGGGCCAAAGACACAGCAAAACCATGGTATCCCGGCAGCAGGAACTGGCCCCTGCGCGGTTTGCTCCATGAGCAGGCGCAGGTCGAGGATGCTGCGTTCCAGAAGGGAGTTGAACAACTGGTTGTTGGTCTGTATCTGGGTACACTGGCCGAGCCAATCTTGATAAGACTGGTGTAATCCCGTGAGCCCGTGTTCAAAGGGGGTAACCTTGGTGACAGGCTCGCCCTCAGCGACAAAGACATGGAAGGTGAGAGAGAGAGGCTTCATCGGTTCCAGATCCAGATTCCAGGTCACCGTGGCACTTGGAGGCCGAACCAGAGTCATCTGGACAACATCTGTAGCCTCAGGAAGGAAGGTGCTGGGTCTCTGCACCAAGAGGCGAGTAGCCCCTTCTACTTCCCACTTAGAGGGCGCGGTGTCAAAGACGATCTCAGTGCTCCGCTCTAGCCCATCGAGACCCGAATAGCTGAAGTTTAGGCGGGAATCAGCAAACGCAGGTTGGGCAATAGTGCCTCGTTTCTCTCGCTCAAGGCCTCTGACCTCGAAGATGTCCCAGAAATCACTGCCGAAGACTAATGTCAGCTCCAAGGGCACTGGGAATGGATTGTAGTTATGTATGGTGATGCGCTCCTGTAGCCCATCTTTAAGGAAGCGGCTGCGGTGGATGCAAATCGTCCGCGCCCGAGCAGCGTTGCCATTGGGGAGCTGTATGGTGGGGCCGGCCAGTTGAATATCGCAGGCATAGTTTTGCTGGCTTGAGGAAGCCATAAGTCGCGGCTTCTGACTGTTGATGGTGAGGTCGAAGATCGAGAGGTAACGCGTATCGCGATAGTACATGCCAAGCCGGCGCCGCCCCTCGGGTATGTCGCCCAACTCATCGCTGATCAGCACCAGCTCGTTCTCTTTGAGCACAAGTTGGTCCACTCTGCCCTCCCTCGTGGCAGCACCCATTTTACACTGGATGCAACATTAAAAAAAGATGTAGCTGCGGCTGCAGCCGCAGCTACAATCCCCTGATGTAGGCACCAATAGCAGTTTTTGCTTGCACCAGTCTAGAATTCTTGATCCCTTTTAGTACATGCCTTCCATTCCACCGCCTGGCATGGGCGGCATCTTCTCTTTCTCCGGTATATCGGTGATCAGCGACTCTGTAGTCAGGACCATGGCAGCGATGCTGGCAGCGTTCTCCATTCCTGCGCGGGTTACCTTGGCGGGGTCGATGATCCCGCGCTGCACCATGTCGCCGTACTCATCCTTCTCAGCGTCGTAGCCGATCCCCTTTTTGCTCTTCTTGACGAAGTCCACTGCCACCGACCCCTCCTTGCCCGCGTTTGCTGCAATCTGGCGCAGCGGCTCCTCAAGAGCGTGCTTCACGATGTTTATGCCGGTTGCCTCATCGCCAGTGGCCTTAATCTTGCCAAGGGCAGGGATGATGTTTACCAGGGCAACGCCACCGCCGGGCACTATCCCCTCTTCCACAGCGGCACGAGTAGCGGAAAGTGCATCCTCTACGCGGTGCTTCTTCTCCTTGAGTTCGACCTCGGTAGCGGCACCGACCTTAATCACTGCCACTCCTCCTGCCAACCGAGCCAATCTCTCTTGAAGTTTCTCGCGGTCAAACTCTGAGGTTGTCTCATCGATCTGGGCCTTAATCTGCTTGATTCGCCCCTTGATTTCCTCGTCTGAACCCTTACCCTCGATAATGGTGGTATCATCCTTGTTGGCGGTCACCTTGCGGGCGCGACCCAGGTCATCGATAGTAGCTGAATCGAGTTTTCTGCCTATCTCCTCACTGATCACCCTGCCACCGGTGAGGATGGCGATGTCCTCAAGCATAGCCTTGCGCCTATCGCCGAAACCCGGTGCTTTGACTGCGAGGCAGTTTATCGTCCCTCTGAGCTTATTGACCACCATAGTGGCCAGAGCTTCTCCATCTACATCCTCAGAGATAACCATAAAGGTCTTTGAGACCTGCAGCAGCTTCTCCAAGAGGGGCAGTATGTCGGAAACTGCAGAGATCTTCTTATCGGTGATCAGGATGTAGGGGTCCTCAAGGACAGTCTCCATACGGTCGGCGTTAGTGATGAAGTAGGGGCTTATGTACCCGCGGTCGAATTGCATCCCCTCTACATACTCTTCCTCAAACTTTATGCCCTTGGATTCCTCAACCGTGATTACACCATCCTTGCCCACCTTCTCCATTACATTGGCGATGAGGTCGCCAATCTCCTTATCAGCTGCCGAGATAGAGGCTACCTGAGATATCTGCTCCTTCCCTGCAACTGGGCTCGACAATTTTTTGATCTCCTCCACTGCTGTATTCAGAGCTTTCTCGATGCCTCTTTTCAAGGCCATGGGATTTGCCCCTGCCGCTACATTCTTCATACCTTCGTGCAGCATAGATTGGGCAAGCACGACAGCTGTAGTGGTGCCATCCCCAGCGATATCGTTGGTCTTGGTGGCTACCTCCTTTATCAACTGCGCGCCGATGTTCTCGAAAGGTTCCTCCAGTTCGATCTCCTTGGCAATGGTAACCCCATCATTTGTAATGGTGGGTGGCCCCCATTTCTTATCGAGGACCACATTGCGCCCTTTGGGCCCCAGGGTTATCTTTACTGCCGCTGCCAGAGAATCGATCCCCTTTTTCAAAGATCGCCTGGCATCTTCCTCATACGATATCTGTTTGGCCATTTATTTTCTCCTCCTCTGATTTATGTAGGACAATCTTCTTATTTACTCGTCTTAGCCAATATATCACTTTCGCGTAGGATTAGATATTCCACGCCGTTCTGTTTCCACTCAGTGCCCGCATACTTGGCGTAGATCACCTTGTCGCCCTTTTTTACCTCCATCTCGACCCGCTTCCCGTCCTCTCCCAGCTTGCCGGGCCCCACCGCCACAATCTCGCCTTCCTGCGGCTTCTCCTTGACTGTATCAGGCAAAACAATGCCGCCCTTGGTTACTTCCTCCTTGACGATCGGCTTCACAATGACCCGATCAGCCAGGGGTTTCAGGGTTAGTGCCATCTCCGGTCTCCTTCTCTCAATATTTGTCTTCCTATGCTGAACCTGCAATTAGCACTCCCCATTTGAGAGTGCTAATTTACTCTAAGATAACGTAGGAACGCCAGAAGCGCAAGTCTGCTGAGAGCCATTCATGGCTATTGACAGCAATTAGGAGCTTGCTGTGGCCCTCTAGCTCTTATCGTCTTGTGCCCTTTAGTCTGCCTGCTTTGATATCCGCTATTAACGTAAGTTCAGCCGGTACAGAGGCGTCTGCGCATTAATGGTAATTGGCGAATATCGTCGATCTATGTTTGCACAGCAGGTGGCATCCATTACATCGACTATTGCTCTTTTGATATGATTCCATTATCAATCAGAAACTGTATGATTTCAGCAGCAGCGGCGTGTGGTGGCTTCTCGATTGTCTTCGAGCTCTTCTGCTGGACACCACCTGATATGATGAGCTTCATTCTCTCCGCTGGGGATAGGCTGCTGTCGATCGTGGTGGTTTTCTTCAGCCTCGGTTTATGCTGAGAGATGCCCGGAGGGGCAAGCGTTGGCTCGATATCTCTGACATCTATTCCTATTGCCTCGGCATCGAGTTTGGTTATCTTCTTCTTGAGGCCAGCCAATATAGTCCGAAGTGGTGGATACGTAGGTTTGCATAAAACGGTTTCAACTGTGAACACCGCTGGCAAGGGGCTCTCGACTATTTCTCTATCACCACCCTTGAGACGCCGATGAACGATCGCAGTATTTGTGTCAGCAAAGATATCTATTCTGGTAACAGCCGTCACCAAGGGTAGGTTCAAGGTTTCCGCTATCCCTGCTCCTACAAAACCGTTGCCTTCATCCATTGA
>SOKG01000074.1 GCA_004376205.1 Dehalococcoidia bacterium
ATCCTGATGACGCTCATCGTTATCGGTGGGCTCACCTTCAGAACAAAGAGAAAACTGCCCATCGGGATGACCTGGTATTCCGCAGCCCTGATTGTGGCTTATCTTGCAGGGGCTTATATCCTTTTCACCACGGGAGTGCCGGCAGGGTAGAGAGCGGGTATTCGAAGTCGGGGATTTCGTGCTTCGGATGTGGTGCCTGACTACGGTTCGCGCGACTATTTAGTGCGTTTTACTTATATAGAGAGATTATGGAGGACGCAACAAACCCTCGATGGCCTCAATAACCATCTCCTTCCGCTCCAGGTCGATGGATTTGACTACGTCCTCGATAGCCGGGATCAGTATCTCGCCGCGCTCGCCCTCCACTATGTAGACGTCGTTACTGGCTGTGGTCATGATATCGGCGATTCGCCCCACGTGCTTGCCATCGGTGGTCAGTACCCTGAGCCCGATGAGCTGAAAGGGATAGTATTCATCCTCCGGCAGGGGGCGTATCTCGGAACGGGGGATGGTGAGGTCGTGTCCTCTCAGCTTCTCAGCATCCTGGATGCTATCGATAGTGGCAAGTTTGACTAGAAGGTGTTGCTTGTGGGGGTGGCTGTTTTCGATTTCCAGCGGCTGGCCGTCGAGACAGACCAGCTTTCCAGGCGCAAACCGTTCGGGGAAGTCGGTCACGACCTGGACCTTAACCTCCCCCCTTGTTCCCCAGGGGGCGAGTATACGTCCCACAACTAAGAACTCGGGAGGAGCAGATTCCTTGCCCATCACCCTTGCCGTTCCGCTGAGCTTCGACCGAGCGTTCGACCGAGCTCACGCTGAGGACTCAGGCCGAAGCCCAAGCTGCCTCAGACTATTTCCAGCGTCGCACGAGTCCCTTTCCTAATCGCTGCTACCCGCAGCAGGGTACGCATTGCCTTGGCGATTCTTCCCTCTTTGCCGATGACCTTTCCCGTATCTTCAGGCGCTACCTCGAGCTTGAGGACAATCCCATCTTCAGTGGCCTCCTCGGTTACCCTGACCTCCTCTGGTTTGTCCACTATAGATTTGGCGATATACTCGATAAGCTCTTTCATTTTATCCTACTCTTTAGCTTGTTAGTTTGTCGCTGATCCCAAGCTTACTCAGCAAGCTGGCAACGGTTTGAGTTGGCTGCGCTCCCTGCCGCAGCCACTTAAGAGCTTTATCCTCATGGATCACAACGGTGGCCGGATCAGTTAGGGGATCATAGTGACCAATAATCTCGATGAAGGCGCCATCGCGAGGCGCTCGAGAATCGGCCACTACCACCCGATAAGACGGCTTCTTTTTCCTTCCCACCCTTTGCAGTCGAATCTTAACCATTTTCCATACTCCCCCTTGAAGCTTCCACTAGTTCTGAGATTGCTCATGTCGGAACTGGTAATAATCTGCGAGTCTCTTCAGAGTCTTCGCCGCCCGCTCGAAGTTGGGGAAGCTGGGTATGCCCCGTTCCACCAACTTGTCTCTGGTTTCCGACGCCAGGGCGGCGCTGTAGGCTGCCGTCACAATCAGCATGAAGGGCTTTTCGGATCTCTCGTTGAAATCTGAAACGGTGTCCAGTATGGGATCCGCCGTTTCGGGGTTTTGACTTAGTGGCCTGATTACAGGAAATAATTCGAGAACGACACAGTCTATGTTGGGGTCTTGATCCATGACATCCAGCATACTGGCCAAATTGGAGACCCCGTTATCTGCCATGAGGAAGGTGCTGGATATATCGAAGGGATTTCGGTAGCTTCCACCGATGATATTGAAAAAGGTGGCTAGCCTCTGGTAGGAACTCTGGGTCAGAAGTGGCACCTTCAGCCCCGCCTTGGCGAAGGTATCGGTTACCACGACTGACTGCCCACCGCTCATGGCGATAAGGCCTACCCTGGTTCCGGTGGCGGGTTTGACGTAAACCAATGCCTTGACAGTATCTACCATTTCATCCAGGTTATCAACCTTTATCGCGCCGCATTGCTTTATGGCCGCCTGCCAGACGATGCCTGACTCTGCCAGCACGCCCGTATGGGAAGCTGTGGCCCTGGCTCCCTCCTCGGTCTCTCCCCCCTTCCAGATAAGCACCGGCTTCCTGCTGGCGACCTCCCTGAGGGAGCGGAAAAACCTCCTGCCATCCTTCACCCCTTCAATGTACATGCCGATTATCTTGGTTTCCTCGTCTGCCCCAAGGTACTCCAGAAAGTCGGTGCTATCGAGGACTACAGCGTTGCCGTAGCTCACCGATTTGCTTATCTTGATGCCCTCGTGCTGTCCTACCAGGGTGAAAAGTGTGGCGTGAGTGCCGCTCTGGGCGATAAAGCCCACCGACCCGTCCTCGCCGTAATCCTGCGCCTCGGTATGACGCAGCCCGATTTTGGGGTTGTAAAGGCCGACGCAGTTGGGGCCGATGAGATTCAGGCTAGCTTTGCCGGCCAGATCAGCAATCACCCGCTGTAGCCTTATTCCTTCCTCTGTGTTGGTTTCGGCGAATCCTGAGGTGAAGAAACATACGCCACCGACCTTCTTCTGGATGCAGTCCTCGACGATTCTCGGCGCCACCGCTCGGGGCACGGAGGCGATAACATAATCTACCGGTCCCGGTATGTCCATGAGGGTCAGGTAGTTTTCCACCCCAAGTTCTGCTATCCCCGGAAGTTCATTGGGGTCGATCTGCACCGAATAGACCTTTCCTTTGAAAGGGATCAAACTCCTCAGCCACATGTAGCCTAGCGCCTGCTTATCGCCCACGACTGCGACTGAGCGGGGGTTAAATGCTCTATCCAGCTTCTCTAGCGTGGTCTCTGCAACCTTGCTCATGCTTGGGATTCGAGTATCACCCTGGCGTCCACAGCCACTGCGCCATTGCTGTAGGCCAGGATGGGGTTGAGGTCCAGCTCCTTGATCTCCGGCGTCTTGTCCACGAAATCGGAAAGCTTCAGCAGCATATCTTCCAATACGGTGATATTGGCTGGTTCCTGTCCACGGTAGCCCTCGAGCAAGGGGTAGCCCTTTATCTCCCTGATCATCTGGCTGGCGTCCCTTCTGACCAGGGGGACAATCCTGAAGGCAACATCCTTGAGCACTTCGACAAATACTCCACCAAGGCCAAACATCAGCACGGGTCCGAACTGGTCATCCTTGGACATGCCCATGATCACCTCGACGCCAGGCTTGGCCATTTCCTGCAGGGAAACCCCGTGGATTGCAGCCTCCGGGTTTGCTCTTTTTGCTGCTGCCATGATCTCGCCATAGGCCCTGCCCACCTGGGTAGCGTTTTCAAGTCCCAGCTTGACGCCGCCGGAGTCGCTCTTATGGATAATGTCGGGCGAGACTATCTTCAGCACTACCGGGAAGCCTGTCTCCTTGCTCATCGAGATGGCCTGGGCCTTGGTTTTGGCCAGAGTTGTTTCAATAACTGGTATGCCAGCTTCCGACACCAGTTGTTTTGACTCGACCTCGGTCAGGACGGTCCTACCGTTGCGCAGGGCATTGCTAATTATCTTACTAGGCACTTTGGTCTCCTTAACTGCAAGGGATTTGCCATTGCTGCCCTTTGACGCTTCCAGCATTCTCCAGTTGCATGCGAAGCCGTAGGCTATTCTAGCAGGTAAAACTGTGAAAGTAAACCAGGGTTGCTCGCCTGCGCCTTCTGGGGGCCTGTGGAGCCGGATAGGGTGTGGGCAATAGCGGGCGGGAACGACTGTAAACAGGAAATCAAATAGAGGGAGAAATGGGGGAACTCACTTTCGCCATGCCGCGAAAACTTGCGACATCCGCTGCCAGAGCGATGGGCGGAAGTGACTTCTGTCAAACTCTGGCGATCGGTAGCGTTTCCATTTGGGAAGATTTCCTGAGTACAGACCCAATCTCACCGCCAGGAGCTGAGGACCTCCCAACAGTAGCATTCTGAGCATCCTCGGCCAAGAAAGAAGCGTTCTTATCAGGGGAAGCAGGGTGCTCATCGTCGTGGGCGGGCATCCTGCGATCCTGACGGCATGCTCATCATCTCTGTTTTTGCTGATGGCGCAGTTGCCGTAGAGGATTGTTCTCTGTCCGGTTCCTGCGTTCGCCTGTTCTCTCCCCCAGCAAATTCGGGTATCGCCGCAGTCCCGGTTGGGACTGGCTTTGGCGAATATCCCTAATGCGCAGATAAGGTTGCTGTAGCATCCAGAGCAGACACTATATCCTGGATTAGAAACTGAGAGGCCGGTTACGCCAAAGCTAAGCAACTCTTCCTCTGCGCTGGATATCCAGTCCAGCTTCTCCTTGTGGGGCTCTATGTCCTCCCCTACGATTTGAATTGCGCTGATATCGATAGGTCTGTTACGGAGCTCAGCGTATTCCCTCAAGTAGCCAACCTGCGAAGGCTCGAATCCCATAATCGTGGCTCCCACGCAGTCACAGGCGAATGCGTCCTGACTGGCTATCATGAGGTCTTTACGGTGAGCCAGGCCCATAAGGGTATCCGCCCCCCCCTCCAGCATGTAGATGCCATCGATTATCGTCAGATCGCATTCTAAGAGTTGATTCAGAAGGCATATCAGGTGCTCCAATCCCTTCTGGTGAAAGCGTTTTCTGGAGGGAATGTCGAGGCAGCCTTTGAGATTCTTGAAGCCCAGGGAGACCTTCACCTGAGGATGAGTTTTCAGCACCGGCACATTGATCAGGAAGTCGGCGTCCAGTGCGATCCTGGAAACGCCGATCTTGACCTCTCCTAGCTGTCTCCTCTCAAAGGGCCCTTCATTGAGATCGAACAGCTTGGCGCCGTATCTTCTGGCTACCCTGTCAATACCCGTATACTTGTACCCTCTTCTGGTATTGGACCCCACCCCCTCGGCGACGGTACCTTCACCGATGGAGACATCCTTGCACCCGTGCTCCGCCAGCAGCCGCAGGATGCCCTCCAGCATTTTCGAGGTGGTTACCATACCATAGGGCGGGATCAGTGCCCATCCGGAGTAGGTGATGTTGGGTTTTATCAGTACTCTGTCGTTCCTGTCGAGCTTACCGAAGCCGCCGCACAGTTCGATAGCGCGGCTAATAGAGTCAAGGGACCCGTCGAATCTTACTACTGATACTGTCAATGGCCGCTCCGGTCTTCTAGTCATAGCTAAGGCTGGACAGATCTCAGGAATTCGCTATATTCCGTGAGCTTGGCCAGGGCGTAAGCCGCTCTCCTCGGTTCGGGATACACTGGGACGTTGCTATCAGCGAGGAACCTGAGTTCACCTCTGGGCCACCCCTGCGGCGTGGCGCCGCAAATCACTGTTGGCTTGCCCCCTTCTGCTATTTCGCTGAGCAGGATGTCAGCAACCTTCCTGTCCCTGGCATCATCATCGCCCGGGGGGCCGGTGAAAGCAGTGAGGAGCATATCGATGTTGGGGTCTTTGGCGACGATTCTAATCGCCTCCTTTACATAATACTCTGGGGCAAGAGCTCCCACTAGACCCAAGTCGACCGGGTTGTTTACACTGGTCCCCAGGTGTTCTACAACGCCAGCTAGTTGCTTTCGTGTTTCGGCTGTGAACTGGGGTATTTCCAGCCCCAGCTGGCTGCAGGCATCGGTGCCGGTAACAGCGAGACCCCCTGGCGTGGTGATAATGCCCACCCTCCTTCCCTTGGGCCGGGGAAGGTAGTTGAGAGCAAGCAGGGCATCCATCATCTGCTCGAAGCTGTCGACAGAGATGATGCCCGTCTGGCTGCAGAGCGCTCTCCAGACGGCAGTGGAAACCGCCAGGGTGCCAGTGTGTGAGGCAGATGCTTTTATCCCGGCATCGGTATGGCCGCCTTTCATTACGATGATCGGCTTGCTCAGCGATATCTCGCGTGCAACCTGCAACAACCTGTGGCCATCCCTGATTCCCTCAAGATAAGCTACAATTATCTTGGTCTCGGGGTCCTGCCCCAGATACTCCAGGAAGTCCACGCAGGTGAGGTCACTATCGCTTCCGCAACTGACACCCTTGCTGGGCCTGAGTCCTGTGGCAGCGACAGACATTAGCAGGTAGTAGAACAGGAAGCCGCTATGCGAGATCACCCCCACAGGGCCGCTCTCTTTGGGGAGAATGAACTGCGGGATTAACTTGGCTGAGGGGTTGTAGGTGCCCACGCAATTTGGCCCAATGACTCTGGTGCCTCCTTCTCGGGCAATTCTGACGATCTCCTCTTCGAGTGCTCTGCCCTCTGGCCCCATTTCACTGAACCCGGAGGCATAGAGTACGATGCCCTTCGTTCGCTTTTGGGCGCATTCTCTTGCTATCTCGGGTACGGCCTCGCGGGGAACGGTCAATATGGCTAAGTCCACCTCCCCCGGGATATCCTTAATGCTGGGATATACCTTTACACCTAGAAGCTCTCCTCCCTTGGGGTTCACGGGGTAGACCTTGGGGAAACCCGCATCGAGGAGGCTCTGGAGGAACATATATCCCACATTGGTCGCTGTGCTGGAGATTCCCACCAGCGCCACCGACCTGGGGTAGAATAGGGGTGCAAGCTGGCGCGTAATGTTTTGGTTCATCTATTATCTCTCAGCCCCGGCTTCCTGCCTGCGGTTTAAGTGAACCTCGAATCTCGTGATCTTCCAAACTCCGTCCCTCTTGCCGAATTGGTAAAAGTGCATGCCTTCAGAGAGGGCCCGTTCCTCGGATGCTTTGCCTGTCTCCGGGTTGACGGGGTAGCCGTAGTGCATATAGTAGTCCTGCCCCGTCGCGGTATCGCCGGCAACATCCACCATGATGTTTGTCAGGGCGCTGAATTTCCTCTCCTCCCTGGTAAATATTGCCGTCTCGCTGAACTCTTGCAGTGCTTTCTTGCCCCTGATATCGATATCGTATTGTGGCACAACATAGTGTATATCGTCGCTCCAAATGCTGAGCCAGAGCTCCCTGTCGCCGGAATCCATGGCCCATGCCATGGTCTTCGGCAGATTCTCGACTTCAATTCTATCGGGAAGCTTCATCAGTGCGTCAACCTTAGCCTCCAGCCCTTTGATATCAGTCCCAAGCGACTTCACCATGCGTTCCAACGTTGATTTCAAGTCTTCCATCCCTGGCTCCTTCTTGGGTAATCACTATGCCCATATGATAGCTTACGGAGTCTGGTTGTTCAAGGCGGAATGCGGCGCTATCCTTGTCCCCGTGGCTGGTGCTCCTCGCAGTAACGCCCGCCGGGTCGCTCCTGAATAGAACATTGCAATCCACCCTACCTTCGTATATCATTCTTGAGGAAGCCTGTCTGTTCTCAAGACGACTTGGCCTAAGAATCATAGTATGAATCTTGTCCAGCATCTGGATTACCTCTTCAATCCCCGATCGGTGGCTGTTGTTGGAGCTTCCAACATCCCGGGCAAGTGGGGCTGTGACATCCTCAATCTCCTGTTAACCAGGGGTGAGAGAAAGGTCTATCCCATAAACAAGAACAGGGCCGAGGTGCTTGGTGTCAAGGCCTACAGCAGTATTCGGGAAGTGCCCGGGCCTGTGGATTTTGCCGTAATAACAGTATCTGCTGAAGCTGTCCCCGCAGCTATGGAAGACTGTGTCCAAAAGGGAGTCAAGACTGCTCTGGTAATCCCCGGCGGCTTTGCCGAGATCGGCGGAGATGGGGCGAAGAAAGAGCAGGAGGTGCTTGAGATTGCCGGGCGAGGTGGGATACGCTTCATCGGGCCGAACTGCGCCGGACACCTCGATACCTTCTCTGAACTTTTCACTGCACCCTATTTGCCGCCGGTGAGAAAGGGCCCTGTATCATTTGTTTCTCAGAGTGGAAACTTGGGGCTGGTGGTTCTCGCCATGGGATACAGAGCAGGGCTGGGGTTCAGCAAGTATATCAGCAGCGGAAACGAGGCTGATCTGCATTTTGAGGACTATCTTGAGTATCTGGGTCAGGATGAGAAAACGAAAGTCATCCTGGGCTACGTCGAAGGGCTTAGGGAAAGCAGGCGCTTCTTGGAGCTGGCCGGGGAGATTACAAAGAAGAAGCCTGTTGTCGTCATGAAAGTTGGGTCCACGGATTGCGGAGCCAGGGCAGCTTGTTCACACACTGCTGCCTTGTCAGGCTCGGACGAGGTCTGGGATGCGGCATTCAAGCAATCTGGCGTGATAAGGGTGGAGGAGGTCAGGGACCTGGTTGAGGTAGCCTTGGTTCTGCTCGGCCAACCGTTGCCCAGAGGGAAGAGGATGGCGGTATTGACGGTGGGAGGCGGCCTGGGGGTTATCGCCGCGGATGCCTTGAGAG
The DNA here is from genome assembly GCA_004376205.1 of Dehalococcoidia bacterium. Classification (GTDB taxonomy): domain Bacteria; phylum Chloroflexota; class Dehalococcoidia; order SZUA-161; family SZUA-161; genus SOKG01. The sequence goes on from SOKG01000074.1 coordinate 8,233, forward strand.
GGTGTGGTCTGGAAGTACCGCTGCTGTCGCCGGCAACTGTTGAGAAATTGAACCGGGTTCTGTCGGGGAGGTGGTCGCGCGGAAACCCGGTGGATACCAGCGGCGACATCAGCTATCCGTGTCTCTTGCCACTTCTGGAGGATGAGAATGTAGACGGCGTACTGATTGCGGGCCCCGTTTGGGCGCCTGCTGGCTTCTCTGCTTTCATCAGCACGCCTCCCTGGGAGAGGGATAACCTGGCTGACCTCGAGCAGTTGGCTCAGGCCATCGAGGAGGAGTCGCTGAGGAATTTGGACGCCACTATGGAGCTAATGAAGCGGTATCAGAAGCCAGTCGTTCTCTCTGTCTGGGTCACCGACGATGTAAGAAGCGGGGAACTCTACAAGAAACTGGAACGAAACTATCTAACCCCTTACCCCACGCCGGACAGGGCAGCCAAAGCCCTGGCCCGGCTGGTTGAATACAGCGAATACCTCGGCATTGCCAGAGCGTAGGGATTAATGGGGCTGATAGAAAGGAGGCGGGAATGGCGAAGGCTCTAGATGGTGTCAGGGTGCTGGATCTAAGCCGGATGTACGGTGGCCCTATGTGTACTATGCTCCTGGCGGAACTGGGCGCTGAGGTCATTAAGGTAGAGATGCCACAGGCGGGGGATGGGGTAAGAAATCTTGTCCCTCAGACAGAGGGCTTGGAGAGCTACCCCTTCGTGATCATAACTCGCGTGAAGCTGGGAATCAGGTTGAACCTCCAATCGGAAGGGGGGCGAAGCATATGCAAGGAGTTAGTCGGCAAGTGCGATGTTTTGATCGAGAACTTCACGCCCGGGGTAATGGAGGCTCTCGGACTAGGCTATGAGGGGCTCAAGCCGTATAATCCTGCCCTTATCTATGCTTCGATATCGGGATTCGGGCATACCGGCCCCGCGCGCACCCAGGTAGCTTTCGATACCATAATTCAGGCCATGGGGGGCTTGATCAGTGTCAACGGCCATCCCGATTCTCCCCCCACCAAGGTCGCCCCCGCCATAGCTGACTTCCTGGGTGGGATATATTCTGCTGTCGCTATCCTCGCTGCCCTGCAATACAGGGCCAACACAAAACAGGGCCAGCGCATAGATATCTCAATGCAGGACTGTATCTGGGCCATAACCGCTATACAATACCTGCCGCTTTACCTGACGACGGGCCGGGAACCGCAGAGGCTGGGCAATCGCATGATCGAGGTCACGCCTTTTAACATATATCCAGCGAAGGACGGATATATAGTTATTGCCATCGTCACCGTAGGCCAGTGGCAGCGGTTGCTGGAGGTCATCGGCAGGGAAGAGCTGAAGGATGTCCCGGAATATGGCAGTCAGGTTGACCGCATTGAGCATATCGATGAAATAGATTCCATGGTAAAGGAGTGGACGACAGAGAGGACGGTGGATGAGATGATAACTCAGCTCAGGGCTGCCGATTTACCCTGTGCCCCTGTTCCCACATTTGGTCAAGTAGCCAGCGATCCCCAGCTTGCCAGCCGGGATATGCAGGTGGAGGTCGAGCAGGCAATAAGCGGCAAACTCAAAGTGCCCGGCTCGGTGTTCAAGATGAGCCAAACACCGGGCAATGCCGCCCAACCAGCCCCCTTCCTTGGTCAACATAACGCTGAAGTATATTCTAAATTGCTGGGCTATGACACAGGGACAATAGACACGCTGCAGAGGGACGGCGTGATTTGACTCAATAGGAACCAGACACAACCAGAGGCCAGCACCTCGCTGGGAGGTATTGACCTCTGACAAGAAGGGGGCTAGTGCGAAGGGGGTCTGACACCCGCCGTAGCGCCCCTCAGCCTACCCGCCTGTTACCAATGCCGCAAGCCGTTTCTCCTCTGCTGCCAGGCGTTTTTCCATGATGCCCACCTGCGCCGCCGCCAGCTTGGCTATGGGTATTCTAAACGGGCTGCAGCTCACTGAGTCAACGCCAGCGCTGTGGAGGAACATGATGGAACGCGGCTCCCCAGCTTGCTCCCCGCAGACACCGACCTCCAGGCTTGCCTTCTCTTTCCTGGCCCAGGATATGGCGGTCTCCATCAGCCTGCCGACGCCTTTGATGTCCAGAACGAGGAAGGGATTGTCCTTGAGTATGCCAGCTTCCAGGTAGGTGGTCAGGAACTTCTTCTCTGCGTCCTCCCTGCTGAAGGAATATACGGCCTGGGTCAGGTCATTGGTGCCAAAGGAGAAGAAGTCGGCCTCTTTGGCCAGCCACCCCGCGCGCATGCAGGCGCGCACAGTCTCCATCATCACGCCAATCTTAAGGCCCTTGTCTTTGATCATCCCTTTCACCCACATAAGCTCCTGGAGGGTGATCACCTGAGGCACCATGATGGAAACATTGGCCTCGACCTCGGCACGGGCCTCGGCGATGGCGTCTATCTGCATCTGGTAGATCTCGGGGGAGGTGACGGCCAGCCTGACACCCCGGTGTCCCAGCATCGGGTTTGTTTCGCAAAGCTCGGCTATTCGCTTCTTGAGATCGGGATCCGAGGTCTCTGCTTCCGACGGCAGGAACTCATGAAGAGGCAGGTCCAGAAGCCGGATTATTATCGGCATCCCCTGGAGCTCGCGGAAGATGGCGACGAAATCCTCTTTCTGAAGCTCACGCAGCAGGGCCAAGGCCTTCTCTTTCTGGGTCTCGGTCTCCGCCAGTATGAACGCCCTGATGGCTGCCAGCCGCTCCGGGGCGTTGAACTGGCGCTCGGTGCGGCAGAGGCCGATACCCTCGGCGCCGAACTTCTTAGCCAGGGCTATGGCCTCCACTGTATCGGCATTGGCCTTCACCGTCAGCCGCTTGAAGCCATCGGCCCACGTGAGCAGCTCAGCAAGCTCGGAGGTGCCCTCAGATTCCACTAAGGGCAGGGCCCCGAGGTATATGCTTCCTGTGCTGCCGTCAATGGTGATTACGTCACCCTTCTTGACTGTCTGCCCCCTGGTCTCGAACTGCTTGGCCTCAAGGTCTATCTTCACCTCTTCAGTCCCGCAAATACAGGGTTTGCCCATGGCCCTGGTGACTATGGCGGCGTGAGAGGTAAGCCCGCCGCGGGAGGTTAGCACCCCGACTGCGGCTGAGATGCCCTGGATATCGTCGGGGTTTGTCTCTGGCCTCACCAGGATGACCCGCTCGTTCCTCCTCTTCGCTTCCACAGCCTCGAGGGGATCGAATACCACTGCCGCGGTAGTTGCGCCGTGGGCGGCGGCCAGCCCGCGGGCGATAGGCTTATACTTCTCCGGCGACTCAATGCGCCGGTGCAAGAAGGCTCTCACATCATCGGCGGATACCCGCAAGATAGCTTCCTCACGTGAGATAAGCCCTTCCTTTGCCATGTCGACGGCAATCTTTACCGCCGCCTGGCCGCTCCGTTTACCCGATCTGGTCTGGAGGATATAGAGCCGGTCAGATTCAATGGTAAATTCCACGTCCTGCATGTCATGGAAGTGATTCTCCAGGATGATGGCTACTTCCTTCAGTTGAGCATAGAGGTCAGGCATTTCTGACTGAAAGGAGCTGATGGGCTGCGGGGTCCTGCGTCCGGAGACCAGGTCCTCGCCCTTAGCTTTGCTGAGATATTCGCCAAATAGCCCCCTTTCGCCGGTGCTGGGGTTTCTAGTGAACATCACCCCCGTCCCCGACTTCTCGTCCAAATCGCCGAAGACCATTGCCTGGATTATGGCGGCCGTGCCCAGGTCAACCGGGATGCGGTTGAGGCGGCGATACTCCACTGCCCTGGGATTGTCCCAGGAGTCAAAGACCCTCTTTATGGAAGTGAGCACATCCGCCGCTTCTTTGACATCGAGCATGGTATCCATCATTCCTGGCATCGACGCTGGCGCCGAGGAGCGGACGGATACGGCCAGCCCCTGTCCCAATCTCTTCCCGGTCCGCTGCTCGAGAGCCTCCAAAGCCTGCTTGATTTCTTCCAGCGGTAAATTGCCGCTTCGCTTATACTCCTTGTAGGCGTCAATAGATATCACGAACTCCGGAGGCACCGGTAGCCTCAGCTTGTTCATGACCACCAGGTTGGCCCCTTTATTGCCCAGGAGATTCTTGTCCTCACAGGCATTGGTAAATTGATAGACTATAGACATAGACCACTTCCTCCTGAACTTGCCCCACTCTTAATCTTGTGAGTTCGGCTACACGAACGATGTCGTATTCAGAAACTTGCTCAGGACAATTCTATCCGAGCCCCGCAGCGGCTCTCTCGTCTTTAGGGGAACCTTTGCTGATCGGTTTAGAGAATCAGGGGTAGATAGCCGATGCATCGACATTCCGCGCCTTGCCAAGCACACCCCACCGTCATCATGGAAGGGGATAGGCTCCCATTCTTTGCAATGTTCACAACATTCCACGTGCGTCGGGCACAGCTCTGGCTTCAGCATTTTTCTGACCTCTATAGTTGTGACAAATCGATGCAAGAGATTGGCTGCCTAGCCTACAAAGATTGTGCTCTGTATTGCGGAGGCATTACAATCCTACTTAAGTACCATTTGTGCTGGTAGTTTGGTACCGCTTCCTCTAGCTCCCCCAGCACCTCGGAGGATACTACAGCCAGCGAACCGTCCCCGTTCATGCCGGCGGGATCGATCATTGACACCGCTACGAAAGCCTGGGGTGTCGAGGTTATACTCCATCATGGCACTGCTTGCCAGCGCGCCCTTTTCCACCAGATTCCTTAACACGGGCGCCGAGCCTGCGGAAGTGAGACAGTTTCAGCTTTGTCTACTTTTTCCCTCCAGCAACACAGTACTATTTTCTCACCAACAAGCGCTAGAAATAGCTATTGTATGGATGACACCAGGTGTGCTAACGTTTGAGCATAATAATGTCATTACTGATGTAATTGCATGTGGAATGGTTTGAAAAATGATAAAAAGTCTAGATGATTACAGACAGCTTGTAGGCGATGGTGCCCTAGCCGAAATCTACACGCAAGCAAGAAGGCTTCAGGGAAAGCGCATTCTACATATTAATTCTACTCACCAGGGCGGTGGTGTTGCCGAAATACTGCGCTCCCTGGTGCCTCTGATGAACGATATAGGTATAGAGGCAGATTGGAGGGTACTTCACGGGACTCCCGATTTCTTCGCCATAACGAAGAAATTTCACAATGCCCTTCAGGGCGGCTCACTGAATCTCACCGACATAAAAAAGCAGATCTACATTCAGACCAACGAGGCCTTTTCTGCCTATTGCCACATAGATGCTGATTGCGTAATTGTGCACGACCCCCAGCCACTGCCACTCATAAAGTTCTACAAGAAAAGGGTGCCCTGGGTTTGGAGGTGTCATGTAGATTTGTCGCAGCCAAATGAGGCCCTCTGGGAATTCCTTAAGACGTTTGTTCTAAGGTATGACCTGGATATTATCTCAACTGAAATGTATAGAAAGCCGTGTCTGGGAATAGAGCAGAGGATCGTCCACCCGGCTATTGACCCCCTGTCGTTGAAGAACAAGGACCTCTCGAAAAAAGACGTATTGAAATATGTGCGAAAGGCCGGCATACCGACGGATAAGCCTCTCATAACGCAGGTTTCAAGGATGGACATCTGGAAAGATCCCGTGGGTTTGCTCGAAGTCTTCAAGCACGTAAGGAAAGAGGTCGATTGCAGGCTGGTGTATTGTTATGACATGGCATCAGATGACCCCGAGGGCAATGGGGTTTATCAACGGACATATCGCAAGGCCAAGAAGCTTGTAGAAAGCGGCGATGTCATATTTGTCCTCGGTAGTAGTCAGATACTTGTGAACGCCGTACAACGGGTTTCAACCGTATTGGTGCAGAAGTCGATAAGGGAAGGATTCTGCCTTTGTGTGACAGAGGGATTGTGGAAAGGTAAACCGGTGGTGGCTACAAATGTTGGAGGCATTCCCCAGCAGTTGGTAGAAGCGGAAAACGGCTTCTTACTTGATCCCTTCGATACAGACGGGTTC
>SOKG01000145.1 GCA_004376205.1 Dehalococcoidia bacterium
TGAAGGGGGCGGCAAATATCAAGGTCTGATGACGGAAACTGCCACGCCTGAAGATGTAAAAGTGGGCTCCAAAGTGGAAATGGTTCTGCGGAAGATGACGACTGATAGAGGGCTGAATGTCTACGGCTACAAATTCAGATTGGTGGAGGAGCAATAAGATGAGAGGCAAGGTTGCAGTCATCGGGGTAGGGATGATTAAGTTCGGGGAGCTTTTTGACAAGAGCCTGGAGAACATGATCCAGGAAGCGTACCTGAACTGCCTCAACAGCGTTGACAAGGGAATCGACCCCAAGGAGATCAAGGCGGCCTGGTTTGGCCAGTGGAGCGGTGGCTTCATCGGACAGGGTGCTCAGTCCGGCCAATCGCTGGCAAGTTTTATTGGCAATCGTGAGATCCCGGTTACCAGGCTTGAAAACGCCTGCCCCACAGGTGGCGATACCTTCAGGCATGCATGCCTCGGCGTTGCCTCAGGCCTCTATGATGTCGTTTTGGCACTGGGTGCGGAGAAGATGAGGGATAAGCCCGCTGCAGAGTCTCTGGGCGGCGCGGGCAGCGGCGGTGGAGCAGAAACAGGCTCACATCCGGCGTGGATGATAGGACAAGGGGGACCGTCAATTCAGGCAATGCACGCTACGAGACAGATGTACGAGCTAGGGTATACCATGGAGGATTTCGCCAGGGTCGCTGTCAAGAATCACCATAACGGAACCCTGTGCCCATATGCCCACTATCAATTCGAAGTGACTATAGAGCGTGTGCTCGGCAGCTACATCGTTTGCTGGCCGCTGCACTTGTTCGACTGCTGCCCGCAGACCGACGGCGCTGCGGCAGCCATTGTGTGTCGCGCCGACCTGGCCAAGAAGTATACCGACAAGCCAGTTTACGTCCTGGGGAGCAATGTCGGCACAGACCACAGCCAGCTTTGGGACAGGCAAAGCTTCGTCGAGCAGCTTTCCTCCGTCAGAGCCGCCAGAGGGGCCTTCGAGATGGCCGGGATAAAGCCGGAGGACGTGGACTTCGCTGAGCTGCACGACTGTTTCACCAACACCGAGCTGATGAACATCGAGGACGTAGGCTTCGCCCGCAAGGGCAAAGCTGCTGGAATGCTCAAGGATGGTGAATTCGATATGCACGGCCGGCTCCCGATCAATCCCAGCGGCGGCTTGAAGGCCCACGGCCATCCCATAGCCGCCACCGGTCTGGGACAGATCTTCGAAGTCGTCACCCAGTTGCGAGAGGAAGCGGGCAAACGCCAGGTGAAGCTGAGGAACGGCATCGGGGTCCAGCACAACGTCGGGGGGCCTGCCTTCGGTGTTTCGGTGGTCAACATTCTATCTCGCTCCATGTAATCAACCTAAGGAGGGAAATGTGGCTGGCATCATCGGGTACGGAGTCTACATTCCTCGCTACAGGATCGAGCAAAAGGAACCCGCCATGGCCTGGGGAAGCTGGTCCGGCGGCGAGAAAGCGGTTTCTGGGGCAGATGAGGATGTCGTCACCATGGCCGCTGAGGCTATGGATAATGCGATCAACCATGCCAGCATCGAGCCGGCGGAAATCGGAGCGATACATATGGGGACTACCTCTTCACCCTATGTTGAGCAGTATGTAGCACCGATTCTGGCTGAAACGCTGGGCCTCAATCCAGAGACAACCATGATGGATTATTCGGGCTCCCTCAACTCGCTTGCCAATGCACTCCTGGGATGTCTGGATGCTATCGCGGCCAGGAGGATCAAATGCGGCATCGTTATCGGGGCTGAGGATAGGGCTACCGCCCCGGGGGCCGAGGGCGACGCTACTTTCGGTGCCGGAGCCATCGCCATGGTAGTCGGAACTACAGGAACCATAGCCGATTTCGAGGGTCTACACACCCACTCAACCCTGTTCATCGATAGATGGCGGGCGATCAAGGACTCCTGGGTATCCAACTGGAACGACTACCGATTCGACCGCGAATACGGGTACCAAAGCCATGTGGCCGAGGCATGCAAGGGCCTCATGGCCAAGCTCAACAAGAAAGGGGAAGATTTCACCCACGTGGTCTTTCCACAGCCGGATGACAGGATTCCAAGTCTGCCGGCAAAGGATCTAGGAATAGAGCGTGAGAGGCTGGCTCCGGCAATCTCGTCAACACTGGGCGACCTGGGATCATGCTCCGCCTTTGTCAGCCTGGCTGGCGTCTTGGACAAAGCGAAACCAGGGGAAACGATATTGCTCGCCTCCTATGGCTCGGGTGCCAGCAACGCCATAGGTTTGGTTGTGCGCAACCAGATAACGAGCAAGCGGAAGAGAGGCGTTCCTCTGCAGAGGTACGTAGATCGCAAGCAGTACATAACATACACATCCTACATGCGAACTAGAGAACATGTGAAACGTGCTCCTTACTAGCGTGGCGAGCCAAACCGATTAAGCAGCAGGGGAGGTATAGATGAGCAAGGAAGAAAGGTATGATTTTGTAATTGTGGGTGGTGGGCCTAATGGTGTAGCGCTGGCGGCATATCTGGCCAAGTGTGGAGCTAGCGTCTGTGTGCTGGAGGAAAGGCCAGAGGCCGGAGGAGCGTGTGAAAACACGGAGCCCATACCCGGGGTACGCATCACCCCCCATGCCATGTACATGTACGCGGGCCCAGCCCCGGGATTCGAGCAGCTGGAGCTGCACAAGTACGGCTTCCGCATGGACTGGAGTCCCATGTCAGAGAGGCTCGAGGATCAGAAAACTAGAGGTGTAACGGTCACTGGCGGGTTAGCGCCGATCACCGACAAGGACGCGATGGGCTGGGCCAAGCTAAGCGGTATGCTCACCAGTCCCCCGTTTATCAAGGAGCTGCTGCGCTCTATCTTCTGGTGCCCACCGCACCCCCCTGAGGTTGAGGTAACGGCCGAGAACATCCCCTATATGCAGGTCTATAAGCAGCACCAGCCGGATGTCTGGACCGAGGAATTGCTTGACATGACTATGTTTGACCTGATGGATGAGTATTTAGAGACCGAGCCATTCAAGGTAATGCATGCGGTAGTAGCATGGTACTCGGGGGCTGCCGGTCACTGGGAGGGCGTAGCCATCCCCGCTCTGGGCTGTGACATAACTCTCACACTATACAGCGGAATCAGCGTTCCTCGCGGGGGCATGCACGGCTATTTCCACTCCATCATACGCTGCGCCATAGCCCACGGCGCCGTGGTGCGCACCTGCTGTCCCGTAGATGAGATTATTGTCGACGACGGGCGAGCGGTTGGGGTGCGATTGAGGGAGACTGCCACCAGGGACGAGAAGAGGATCTGGGCGAACAAGGCTGTGGTCAGTGACGTCGATGTCAAGCAGACTTTCCAGAAACTCATCGGCCCACAACATCTGGGCTCCAGCTTCAGGAGAAAAGTGGAGGACATCAGCCTCAAAGGAGGGAGCATCTGGGTGTCCCACATCCTCACCCGTGAGCAGCTTCGTTGCCGTCCCCAGTTCACGAACCCGGCTTTGGGAGACGATCCTGGCATTGGCCCGTACCCCTGCGACTCACGGGAGATCTACTATGAGCACGTAGCGGATGTGGATGGCCGCAGAGGCAACCCCACCGTGCCACCCGAAAGATTGCTGTGGATCTCGACCCCAATCCGGCGGTTTGCTGACACGGACCCACAGTGCACGATTCCCGGCCGCTACCTGTTATCTCCTTTCTACACTTTAGTTCCCCCGCCGGAGTATCACGCTGTAAGTCCAGATGCCATAGACAAGGTCAAGGAAGAGACAAACGCTTACATGCGCAAGGCCTTCAGTCAGGTAATCGAGGGTCTCGATGATGAGAACATCGTCTACCACTGGGCAAACACCCCATATGAGTCCGAGTTTCGCAACACCGGTCTCATTGGCGGCACATGGTGCGGTACCCGCCACTGCGACGACCAGTGGGGCG
>SOKG01000113.1 GCA_004376205.1 Dehalococcoidia bacterium
GTGGTGGGTTTCGTTTCACTTCACCCACCCTACTTTTACTCTCTCTTACGGTCTTCTACCCTGATCTCCATGACAATATTTCCCCAGCCGCCACATTTAACCCCCACATCGAAGCAGCCAGCTCTCTTGAACCGCATCTCATTAGGATCAACACCTGCATAGAATAGCTCGTTTGACGCAAAAACCAGAAAATGCAGTGCACTCAAGGCGTAGATACAGACTCTCTTGGGACAGAGCTTAGTTATGAGGTTGCCCGCCCCATCAAAATAGAACTTGTCACCCTCCTTATGCTGGCTATTGCACCCGTGTGATTTCACCACCTCTACAACGATTGTCTTGTTCATCAATGCACGTCCCTTGGAAAGAACATCTTCATTTCTCGGATTCTCTCGGAACTCCTTCATCTCTTCATCAGTGTAACCCACATGCTTTTGGAAAAAGTCCCAGACGCTTTCATCGACCTTCATATTGTTACCTCCTTAAACTAGCGCCAATGGCGTATAACATCCAAATGGAGAACTCAGAGCTCACCTGTTCAGTAGTATAGCAGAACCTAGTGTCAACGGCGTCAGGCGTGGCTTCTTCCCTGAAGAGGTATCAGATCGCAATAGTAGAAACGGCTATCCCTCAGAACGACCTTTCCCTTCCTGTGCGCTATCCTCTCGCGGAATATCGGCCCGTCATACACGAATGAGTGGAATTCCCCGTTCTCACCGCAGGGATCAACGGTACCAGGTAGTTCAGATAGAAATTGCCCATCAAACACCCTGCCCACAAACCCTCTGTCGAGGACATTTGAGTCAACACAGGTGATGACCGCCTTGAAACCCAAATCTATGAACGTATGGGCAAGCTCACTGGCATCCCTTTTCCATAAAGGGAAGACCCCCCTCATTCCTATTTTCGCCAGGTTACCCTCTCGATATTTCCTCACGTCCTCCAGGAAAATGTCCCCGAAAACCACCGAAAAAACGCCCTGACCTCGGTACTGTGTTAGCTTGTCCCTCATTTTCTCCTCGTACTCTTCGTTGGATGAATTGCTGGTGAGATAGACTTTTTCCAGCGGAAGGCGTAAGGATTGGGCCTGCTGTTCAAGGAGAGTAGCCCGGACACCGTGCATGCTGATCCTGTCGTAGTCCTCTGTTACGGTTGTTAGCAGCGCCGCTATCTCGTAACCATCAGCCGTCTCCAGCTCATAAAGGGCCATGGCGCTGTCTTTGCCGCCGCTCCAGGTAAGAAGGACTTTTTCAGGTGTTGACATAACCATATACTTAAGATTTGCATCTCAAGGACTTCTATCTTTCCTTGGCCTTCTGCTGCAGCTCGTAGAGCTTGGTGATGGCCTCGAGGGGAGTCATCGAGGAGACGTCCATCCCCAGGATTTCATCTATAATAGGGGGCTTTTGGCCGAAGAGCGGTAGCTGTTCGGAGGGGGGCTTCTCTTGCCAGCGGGGACGTGCGCTCCGCGCTGCTTTCACCTCATCAACATGGTTCTCAAGGTTCGTCAAGACCTCCCCGGCGCGGTGCACCACTGCTCGGGGCAGGCCTGCCAGTTGTGCTACATGGATGCCGTAGCTCTTGTCGGCGCCGCCGGGGATTATCTTGCGCAGGAAGACCACCTTACCACCTTCCTCGGATACAGCGACGTTGAAGTTCTTCACCCGGGGCAGGAAGTTCGCCAGGTCTACCAGCTCGTGATAGTGGGTGGCAAACAGCGTCTTGGCGCCGAGCCTGGGGTGGTTGTGAATGTGTTCTGCTACGGCCTGGGCGATGGAAAGCCCGTCGTAGGTTGAAGTCCCACGCCCGATTTCGTCCAGTATGATCAGCGATTTTGAAGTGGCGTTGTTGAGTATGTTGGCCGTCTCCAGCATTTCGATCATGAAGGTCGACTGGCCAGTGACCAGGTCGTCCTGGAGACCAACCCTGGTGAAGATACGGTCTACCAGCCCTATGGTAGCCGAGTCTGCGGGAACGAAGCTGCCGATCTGGGCCAGGAGCACAATAATGGCTACCTGTCGCAGATAGGTCGACTTACCCGACATGTTGGGGCCAGTGAGGATAACGAGTTGAGCATCCTTATTTGAGAGGTGGACGTCGTTGGGAACGAATTGCTCATCGACCAGCGCCCGCTCCACAACAGGATGGCGTCCACCGGAAATCGCTATCGAGTCGTCCGTGGTCAGTTTGGGACGAACATACCCATACCTCGCTGCCACCTCTGCGAAGGCGGAGAGGACATCGACCTGGGCCACAGCGGCAGCAATGCTCAGGATGCGGTCGCCCCAGGCTCCCACCTGGCGGCAAACCTGGCGAAAGATGGTGCTCTCCAGCTCGGCAATCCTGGACCCAGCATTGAGGATCAGCGATTCGTACTCCTTGAGCTGCGGGGTGAAGTAACGTTCTGCTCCTACCAGCGTCTGCTTGCGTATAAAGTCCTCGGGGACCCGGTGGACGTGGGGAGAGGTGACTTCGATGTAGTAGCCAAACACCTTGTTATAGCCCACCTTGAGCGACTTGATCCCGGTCCTATCGCGCTCGGTTCGTTCCAGATCGGCCAGGTATTTCTTGGCATTCGATGAAGCTGAACAAAGCTCGTCCAGTTCACTGGAGAAGCCTCTCTTTATCACGTCCCCTTCCCCCACCGTCGCCGGCGGATGCTCAACAATGGCCTGGGAGATCAATGTTACGATATCGTCACAGGGCTTGAGCTCCGAATAAAGCCACTTTAGGTCCCTTTCCTCCTCAAGCACAGCCCTCATCTGCGGGACCTGCTCCAGGCTGCGGCGCAGGGAGACCAGCTCTCTGGGGGTGGCTATACCTGACCTCACCCGATTAACCAGCCGCTCTATGTCGCTGAGCTTGCTGAGGAGGCCTATTACCTCGATACGCCGCGGCGACTGAAAGCAGGATACAGCCTGCTGCCTTTGCTCCAGGTGTTTTATATCGAGAAGGGGCTGTCCCAGCCACTTCTTGAGCAGTCTCCCTCCCATCGGCGTCTTGGTCAGGTCGATAACGGACAGCAGCGAGCCGCTGGTCAGCCCCAAACGGCTGCTCTGAAATAGCTCCAGGTTGCGGCGTGTTTGGGCGTCCAGGGTCATGAAAGACTCAGTGGAATAGGTAGCGAGGCTGTTGATTTGCCCCAGCGCATCTTTCTGGGTCTGCTCCAGATATTGAAGGATAGAGCCTGCTGCTATTATTGCCAGCGGAAGATGGGCACAGCCGTAGCCTTCCAGAGAGGATACTGCGAAGGCGTCGAGCAGGGTCTGTCGCGCCACATCCAGCTCAAATAATTGATCGTCGAGCTGTGTTGCCGGCGCAGTGAGCCATGACCGGGGAACCTGGGAGCTGTGGGGGATGAGCACCTCCGAGGGTCGAAGGCGCTCCAGTTCGAGTGGGGCGTTTTCAGCGGGAATCTGGGTGGTAGCGAACTCGCTTGTTGTTATGTCAACATACGCTACCCCTGCCTCCTCGCCTTCGACGACTACTGAGGCAAGGTAATTGTTCGCCTTGAGTTCGAGCAGGTTGGGCTCTATCACGGTCCCCGGGGTGACCACCCGGACCACCTCGCGCTCCACTATGCCCTTCCCGGCTTTAGGTTCACCCATCTGCTCGCAAATGGCCACTTTATAGCCCTTGTTAATCAGCTTCGCCAGATAGTTGTCCAGGGCGTGGTGAGGGATCCCCGCCATGGGGTAGCGTTGCCCCTTGCCCATCTCCCTGGAGGTCAGCGTTATCTCCAGCTCGCTGGAGACCAGCCTGGCGTCATCGTCGAAGGTCTCGTAGAAATCGCCCAGGCGGAAGAAGACGATGGCTTGAGGATAGCGCCGCTTGATCTTGAGCTACTGGCTTCTAATAGGTGTCATCGTGCGTTTGCTGCTGTTTTGGCTATTTTACTAGAACTGCTCCCTTA
>SOKG01000261.1 GCA_004376205.1 Dehalococcoidia bacterium
AAGAAGCCCGTATGGATCTTGGGAGCTTAAAACTGCTATGAGACACACTACCTGGGAGATAGGGATTTGGCCGACTGTGACGCTCTGGTGAAAGCCGCCAAGAAGGCCTACAGCATGGCGGGCATCAACAATCCCTTGAAGGAGATAGATGTCGCCGAGATATCAGAGGAATACACCTACCAGGAACTTCTGTGGATGGAGGGGCTTGGTTTCTGCGAACGAGGCGAGGGGGGCAGGCTTATCGACCGCGGTGTGACCAAGATAAAGGGCAAACTCCCTGTGAATCCCTCGGGTGGAGTTCTTTCCGGAAATCCAGTTGGTGTTGCTGGAATGATTCGCGTAGCTGAGGCAGTGCTGCAGCTACGCGGCGAGGCCGCCGACAGACAGGTAAAGGGAACCCAGGTGGCACTAGCCCACGGTGTCACAGGGATCTGCGGACAGCACCAATGTGTAATGATCCTGGGCAACAGGTAGTTGGAGGTAGGACATGCCTAATAGAGTAGCTATAGTAGGAATCGGACAGACATACCATACGACCAGGCGGCCCGACGTTAACCAGGCCGAGATGGTCGCCGAGGCAGTGAGGGCAGCCCTGGCAGATGCCCAGTTAAGTATCAAAGACATCGAGGCGGTGTTCTCCGCCAACATGGAGACTTTCGAAGGGATATTTCTCCCCGACCACGGGATGGCTGCTGAAATCGGAGCCTTCGACAAGCCAGGTTTCAAAGTAAATACCGGCGGTACAACCGGTGGTTCAGTTGTCGTAGAGGGGTTCTATATGGTCTCCTCAGGCCTCTACGACATAGCTATGGTCGTCGGCTTTGAAAAGCAGGATTGTGGCGATACGACCGCCGCCATCAGCGCTGCCGCCACTCCACTGGGGGGGAAAGGCGCAGCGACAGGTGCCATAGGCGAGTTCGCCAAGCAGGCACTGTCCTATATGGAGACATCGGGGGCTAAAGAAGAGCATGCAGCCATGGTCCGGCTGAAAGCAGACCGGAATGCCTGTAGAAACCCCTACTCTCACCTGAAGCTTGGGCTTAAGAGTGTGGACGAGGTACTGCAGTCACCATATCTGGTATGGCCACTCAGAATATTAGACTTCTGTCCCCAATCCTGCGGTGCTTGCGCGCTCATCTTAGTAAGCGAGAACAAGGCAAAGAAGATCACCAAGAAGCCGGTCTGGATCGTTGACGTTGAAGTCGTGCATCAGGAACCTTTCCGCGCCGGGGTTTTTGGCGACCCTACCGGTAAGGAAACATATACCCAGCATGTCGCCTGTGAAAGGGTCTACAAGAGAAACAGTATAACCAACGTCCGCAAGGACATCGATATGGCTGAGATCTATGAGCCATCAAATTGGGAGGAGATGAATCTCTACGAGCATTTCCACTTCTGTGGAATAGGTGAGGGATGGAAGCTGATAGAGAAGGGAATAACTGAGATTGAGGGAGAGTTCCCCGTGAACTGCTCCGGCGGCGTGTTAGCCACAAATCCCATTGGAGCAACACCTGTCATTCGCGTTGCCGAAGCCGCTCTGCAGATCCGGGGAGATGCCGGCGAGCACCAGGCCACAAAGGACATAAAGACGGCTCTGGCCAGTGCTCTCGGCGGGCCTAACTGGACCGTGCTAGTTCTACTCAAGAGATCGCTGTAGGAGGCAACAAGATGGCGAAAGCATCCCCTAAAAAGAAGGCGAAAGAGAAAGAACCGGAGTACATTCATGTGAAGTTCGATATGCCTCGCCACTACAACTGGTCCACGGGCAAGCACCTGGGACATTTCTATGCAGAGGCGAAGGAAAACAAGAAGATCGTAGGCAACCGGTGCCCTCAATGCAAGGAGATCCGGGTGCCGCCAACCGTGGTCTGCCCCAAGTGCAAGGTCGAAATGGGTTGGGACTTGGTGGAGCTGCCCCAAACAGGCACTGTGTATCAGTATACCTATCTTGTCATGCCTCTATGGGACCCGCACTATGGCGAGAAGTGGGCGAATCCCTATCCCAGCGCCATCATTCTCCTGGACAATGATGTCTTCTACCGACACCGGCTTGAGGAGACGGACAAGGACAAGGTGAAGGTGGGAATGCGAGTACAGGCCGTCTGGAAAGAAGATTATGAGGAGCGGGGCGAGGGTCCGGCGGACATCCTGTACTTCAAAGAGATCGGGAAGTAGGAGGTCATGAGATGTCGCCAGTAACCGAGAAGCTGGAAGGAATGGATGTCTGGATTTATCATGGGCAGATATATATCCCCAATAGGTATTCAGCCGGCGCTGTGGGGAGCCGGTTTCTCATTGAGATAAGAGACAAGAAGAGAATCACGGGTACGAGATGCCCTACCTGCAATCGCGTTTATGTCCCGGCCAGGTCTATCTGCAAGGATTGCTTTGGGCAACTCGATGAGTGGGTTGAGGTGAGCGACAGGGGCACAGTGCTTACCTACACTGTCTGCAGCCAGCCGAATCAGGTCCAGCCGGTGGAGACCCCTCTGGTATACGGGATAATTCAACTGGATGGAGCTGACACGGGACTTGTTCATATGCTGGGCGAGGTCGACCCCGAACAACTGAGAATTGGCATGAGGGTTCAGGCAGTATTCAAGGAACAGCGTGAAGCCAGTATCTTGGATATCAAGTACTTCAAACCGCTGGCGTAGTGTATGGAAGGAAAGGTTCTCGGGAGGCGACGCTGCGCCGCCCCACGGCACGTAGATTAGATACGGAGTATCAGAATGGAATTTGCGCTGACACCCGAGCAGGAGCAGTTTGCCAAGGACTTTCGCGATTACCTAAAAAGTCGTATGCCCCCCGAGGTAAAGGCCGAGATGGAATCCAAACGTGCCATGGAGAAATCACCCGCCTATAAGGAATTCATCTGCCAGATGGGCCGTGATGGCTGGCTCGGAGTAGGCTGGCCCAAGGAGTACGGAGGCCAGGGCCGCACGCCAATGGAGCAGCACATCTTCTATGAGATTGTGGCTTATGAGAGGATCATGCTCCCATTGATGGCCTTGAACGCAGTAGGGCCCGCGGTGATGCGCTTTGGCAGCGAGGAGATGAAAAGGGAGATTCTGCCCCCCATTCTGAGAGGGGAACTGGAAGTCGCTATTGGATATACCGAGCCCGAGGCTGGTACCGATCTAGCCTCGCTCAAGACTACCGCCGTTAAGGATGGCGACGATTACATTATCAACGGCCAAAAGGTCTTCACCAGCTGCGCGGACTATGCCGACTATCTTTGGATTGCCGCCAAGACCGATCCTCAGGCTCCAAAGAAGCACCATGGAATCTCGGTTTTCCTGATTCCGATGGATACCCCGGGCATTACCATCGAGCCCATGTGGCTCCTGGGCGGGGAGAGAAACAATACCACCTTCTACGACAACGTAAGGGTGCCCAAAAAGTGCCTCGTTGGCGAGGAGAACAAAGGCTGGAAATACATCACCACCCAGCTGGACTTCGAGCGCATAGCGCTAAATCCCTCTTCACCTATAAGAAGGAACATTGACGACACGGTCCAATGGGCTAAGGAGACCAAAGTCGACGGGGCACCAGTCATAGAGCGGCCCTGGGTCAGGACCAAGCTTGCCGAGCTGACAGTGGATGTGGAAGTTCTCAAGATGATTAATTACTACCTGGCCTGGCTGATAACCAAGGGGGTTGTCCCCTATGCCGAGGCATCAGTGGTCAAAGTGTTTGGATCGGAGCTGTATCAGCGAGTTAACCACTCTTTGTTGGAGATAATGGGGCAGTTCGGGCAGTTGCAGACGGGCTCCAAATGGGCACCCCTTCACGGGCGAATGGAAAGGGCTTTCAGAAGCGACGTTATCTTCATCTTCGGTGGCGGTGCCATCGAGATCCAAAGGAATATCATAGCCATGGCTGGCTTGGGCATGCCCCGGTCTATGTAACCCAATCGTGGGGACGTTTCACGATTTGGAGGTTAGTTCAGATGAGCCAAGAGGTGTATGAGAAGCTACAAGCGATGGTAGATGAGGAGGCTGGTCCCTTCGAGGCTCCGAATGCGGTGAATGAGGCAATGATCCGCCACTGGTGCGAAGCGATGCAGGACGGCAACCCGCTCTACAGTGACGAGGAGTACGCAAAGAAAAGCAGGTACGGCGGTATCATCGCTCCACCTCAGATGGTGCAGGCTTTCTGTATGGCTCCCCTGTGGCCCAAGAGAGAGAGGCACGATCCACTGGGAAAGGGCGTGCAGATGCTGATTGATGCCGGCTACAGCGGCGTGGTAGCCACCGCCACTTCGCACGAGTACTTCCGTCCGATGCATTTGGGGGACCGGCTAAGCTTCACGACGAAGTTCGTCAGTGTATCGCCTGAGAAGACCACCCGACTGGGAACAGGGCATTTCTTGACTTCTGAATACACCTACAGGAACCAGGACGGTGAGGTGGTCTGTATTCAGCCCTTTACGGTGCTGATGTTCAAGCCGCAAGTATAGGGAAAAAGAAAGGGGCTTCAAATGGCTTGGCAATCGGTTTGCTGGGACGATATCAAGGAAGGTGACGAGCTTCCCGTCCAGGCGCGTGAGATTACTGCCACCACTATTGTCTCTACGGCCATCGCCAGCCGGGACTTCCAGGATGTGCACCACGATTACGCGGCCGCCCGAAGCAAGGGCGTCAAGGATATATTCTTGAACATTCTGAGCACAGGTGGCTTTGTGGGCAAATATCTGACCGACTGGAGCGGCCCAGAGAGTGAACTCAAGAAGGTCGCGATCAGGCTGGGTGCTACTGTTTTTCCCGGCGACACCCTAACGAGCACCGGCAAGATAGCCAGGAAATACACAGAGGGAGATCAGCATCTGGTAGACATCGACTTCAATCTTTCGGTGGCTATGGGGCCTCATGCCTGGGGAACCGCCACCATGGCTTTGCCCACTAGGGGCTGAGGAGGCATGTATATGTTCGACCAGTACCTCGCCAGAAGATACAGGACAACGGTAAGACCGAGAGTCGAGGATTACAGGATTAAGAACAATGTTGCCATTGTAGGCATAGGGGCAACCGAGTTCTCCAAGGATTCCGGGAGAAGCGAGTGTCAGATGGCCTGTGAAGCCATAAAGGACGCGGTCGAGGATGCAGGGTTGAACATAGAGGACATCGACGGCCTGGTCAAGTTCGCCATGGACTACACCGATGAGATGCACATTGTCAGCGCTCTGGGCATCCCCAACTTGGACTACTCTGGTGAATGCGGCTGGGGCGGTGGGGCTTCCTGCGCCACAATCGTGCATGCGGCAACGGCAATAGCAACAGGTGCCGCCACCTGTGTTGTCTGCTACCGGGCTATGAACGAGCGCTCGGGGCGTCGCTATGGCCGCGTGCCAGGGGTCGAGCAGGTCATGATTTCCCCCAATAACCACTTCGGCTCCATCATGCCCTACGGCTTCGCGACCCCGCCATCCTGGGTAGCTATGTTCACCACCAGGTATATGCACGAGTTCGGAGCTACCACTGAGCAGCTGGGATGGGTCTCCATCGTTTGCAGAGAATATGCCTGCCGGAACCCGAAGGCAATGTTCTACGGCAGGCCATTGACAATGGAAGACTATCGCAATGCCAGGATGATCGTGGAACCTCTTCGCCTGTTCGACTGCTGCGTGGATACCGATGGCGCAGTGGCAATAATCTTGACCAGCACCGAAAGGGCCAAAGACCTCAAGCAGACGCCCGCCATTATCTTGGGCGCGACGCAGGGTATAGCCACCCAAGGAGAGCTGATGACAAGCATGTACCGGCCCAGAATCTCCGGGATCCCAGAAGCATGGTATACGGCTGAGGAGCTGTGGCGGGTATCGGGGGTATCACCCAAGGACATTGATGTCGTGCAGTTCTACGATGCCTTTACCCCCCTGATTCCCATGCAGCTGGAGGAGTACGGTTTCTGCGGTGTTGGTGAAGGGGCAGCTTTCTGCGAGGGCGGCGACCGCATCAGGTTGGGAGGTGATATTCCCTGCAACACCTCCGGCGGTCACCTGTCGGAGGCCTACATCCATGGCATGAATCTGATCTCAGAGGGAGTGCGACAGATAAGGGGCACCTCCACCTCCCAGGTAGAAGAGGCTGAACTGAGTCTCGTAACAGGAGGGCTGGGTGTCCCCACGAGCGCCATCGTTCTGAGGAGGTAAGAGATGGTTATGGAATACATTCCGGGAATTCCGCTGTTGCGCCCCCATGTCGATTTGGACAACCAGGGATTCTGGGAAGCGGTAAAGCAGCACAAGCTCGCCTTCCAGAAGTGTAAAGACTGCGGCCTGCTCGTGCACCGGCCACGGCCAATGTGCCCCAGGTGCAACTCCATGGAGAGAGAGTGGGTCCCTTCCACGGGTAAAGGGGTAGTATACAGTTGGGTCAACTTCGTCTACGCCAATGCGGCATACCCGGGGATAAAGGTTCCCTATACTGTGGTGGTCGTGGAGATGGCGGAGGGGGTGCGAATAATCAGCAATCTGTACGATGTAAAGCCGGAGGAAGTATACGTCGGGATGCCGGTGGAAGTGGTCTTCGATGACATAGCCGACGACTTGACCCTTCCCAAGTTCAGGAGAAGAGAGGTCTAACCGAGGTGAGAGGACTGCAATGAATAGCATCGAGAACAAGACGGCCATCGTTGGTATCGGAATCACCGACTTCTCGAAAGACTCAGAACGCACTGAGCTGTACATGGCCTGCCAGTGCATACAAGAAGCTCTGGATGACGCCGGATTGACGCCCGAGGATATCGATGGCCTGGTGAAGCAGACCGATGATGCCACTGATGAGCATGCCGTTACGAGCTCAATGGGAATGGGCAATCTGACCTATTTCGGCGAGTGCCGCTGGGGAGCAGCGCCCAGCGCGATGATCATGCGTGCCGCCATGGGAGTGGCTGCGGGAGTAGCCAACTACATCGTCGTTTACAGAGCCGTAAACGGATCGTCCAAGAGGCGGATGATCGCTAGCATGCGCGGACCGGGGCAGATGTCCACATCCGATTTGCTGCAGTGGACCTTCCATGCCTCTTTCGGCCACATGTCAGACGCAGGACGGGTTGCCATGATCATGCGCAGGTATATGCATGAGTTCGGGGTGAACAGCGACCAGTTTGGCTGGGTGCCTATAGCCTGCAGGGAACACGGCGCGAGGAACCCCAACGGTATGTTCTACGAGAAGCCGCTAACCTTCGAAGACTACCTGAAATCCAAGATGGTCGTCGAGCCGCTTCGGCGTCTGGACTACTATGAAGAAGCTGACGCTGCTGCTGCACTGGTCGTCACCACCACAGAGAGAGCCAAGGACCTTGGGCAGCGACCAGCCTACGTGCTTAGCTCCGCCCAACACATGCTGGCTGAAACCGAGGAATTGACCAGCTACTACCGTCCGTCGATCTCCAGTCTCCCCGAAATGGGCAAGGTGGGAAATAAGATCTTCGCGATGGCTGGCGTCGCCCCCAAAGATATCGACTGTGTTCAACTCGACGACTCCTACGGTCCTTTCGTTCCCATGCAATTGGAGGAACTGGGTTTCTGCGAGCGAGGCGAAGGAACTGAGTTCTGTAAAGGGGGAGACCGCATCAGGTTGGGAGGCGAGCTACCCCTCAACACCTCCGGTGGTTCACTTGGCGAAGGACACATTCACGGCATGAACCATCTCATTGAAGCGGTGCGCCAGATAAGGGGCACGTCCACAGCCCAGGTGAAGGATGCCGAGCTTGTGTTGGTTGCCTCCGGGGCAGGTGGCCCGGCAAGTGGTCTCATTCTAGGAGGTAAGCCATGAGCATGGTCTATGATAGCGAATATCCGGTACCCATGCCGCCCATCCTTTGGGACAATATGGGCTTCTGGGAAGGCATCAAGAGGCACGAACTGGTCTTCCAGAGATGCCAGGAATGCGGGACTTGGCTTCACCCACCAAGGCCAGTTTGTCCCAAGTGCCGTTCCCTTGAAAAGGAGTGGGCTCACTCCACGGGGAAGGGAACCGTGTACAGCTGGGTCACCTATTTGGAGTCACCGCATCCCAGCTTCAAAGCGCCCTATTCTGTGGTGCTAGTGGAAATGGAGGAAGGGGTGCGGCTTGTCAGCAACATGGTTGATATAAGGCCCCAAGAGATATCCATCGGTATGCCGGTCGAGGTGGTCTTCGACGATATAGCCGAAGGCCTAACCCTTCCCAAGTTCAGAAAGGCAGGCTAGACATGGACTTCTCCCTTAGTGAAGAGCAGGAGATGCTGCAGAAGTCAGCGCGGGATTTCCTGAGCGCTGAATGCCCGAAATCGCTGGTGAGAGAGATCGAGGCCGGCGACCTGGGCTATTCCCCCGAACTGTGGAAGAGGATGGCAGCGCTGGGATGGATGGGCCTGGCATTGCCTGAAGAGTATGGCGGAGCTGGGTTTAGCCTGCTCGACATGGCGGTGCTCTTCGAGGAGTTCGGGCGCGCGGCTATGCCTGGTCCCATGTTTAGCACCACGGTTGGAGCACTAGCCGTACTGGAATTTGGAACGGAGGAGCAAAAAAGGACGCTGCTGCCCAAGGTTGCCACCGGCGAACTCATAATGACCATGGCGATGGCAGAGCCGGAGGTAAACGAGGACCCGAGGTTCATCGCCACCCGCGCTGAGTCACACGCTGGTGGATATGCGATCACCGGCACCAAGCTTTTCGTCCCTTACGCCCACATCGCCGACTACATGCTCGTGGTGGCGAGAACGGAGGGAGCCCCCGGCGATGACAGCGGCCTTACCGTATTCATAGTTGACGCCAAGGCTGCAGGCATCAACCTCACTCCCCTGGTTACAATCGCCGCCGACAAACAGTTCGAGGTGGTGTTCGACAAGGTCTCTGTTTCAGACAGTGACATCCTTGGGAGCCTGCACAAGGGGTTGCCCACGGTCAAAGCCGTTCTCAGAAAGGCCACCGCGATTCAATGTGCGGTGATGATCGGCGGGGCACAGCAAGAGCTGGAATTGACAGCCGAACATACCAAGACACGGATACAGTTTGATCGTCCCATCGGTACGTTTCAGGCCGTACAGCATCGACTGGCCGACATGTTCGTCGATGTCCAGGGCGCTCGCTGGACCACGTATCAAGCGGTATGGCGCTTGAGCGAAGGCCTCCCCGCAGACCGTGAAGTGACAATCGCCAAGGCTTTCGGCAACATTGCCTGCCAGCGAGTTGCCGCCAGTGCCCAGCAACTACACGGTGGTATCGGAGTCGACAAGGATTATGACCTTCATTTCTACTTCCGGCGGGCCAAAGCCTTCGAGCTGAGCCTTGGCAGCACACCCTTTCATCTGAAAACCCTCGAAGCTGAACTCGATTCATAAATATATAGTATAATGGAAGCATAGTACCTATTCGCACCACAAGGAAGTCTAATGAAGGGAGGTAGGAGTATTGGAGACCAAGATAAAGTCCAGGGCATTCCAACAGTTCAGCGAAGCGGCCGAGACGCTCGTTAACCCGGTGCTGCAGAGCTGGAAGGACCAAGGGGGCAAGGTCGTGGGATACTTCTGCTCCACTGTGCCGGAGGAGATGGTCACGGCTGCCGGTATGGTTCCCTTCCGGATGAGGGCGACCGGGAGCACCAGCACTGAGGAGTCGGATGCGTTCTACAGCAGCATCAACTGCAGCTTCCCCCGCCACTGCTTCAATCTGGCGCTTATCGGGGAGTTCAAGTTCCTCGATGGGGTTATCTGCGTCAATAGCTGCGACCACGTGCGCCGCATCTACGATAACTGGATACGGTTCGTGCCAACGGATTTCGCCGGGGTTATGAGCCTGCCACGCAAGACCGGCCCTGACCAGGTGGGCTGGTATCGCGACGAACTAGCCATGCTCAAGGAGAAGATCGAGAAGCACTTCGGCGTGGAGATCAGCGATGACATGCTGTGGAAGGCGATAAAGCTGCACAACGAGACGCGTCGCTTGCAGAAGGCACTCTACGAACTGAGGAAGCAGGACAAACCGCCGATTACAGGGGCCGAGACGCTGGCCGTCATGGTTGCCGGAACCGCCATGCCCAAGGAGCAGTACAATGAGATGCTGCGGGAACTGCTGGACGAGCTGAGCGGATCGGAAGGTCCGGGGACTCACCGGGCGCGCCTGATGATAGTGGGCGGTATCCTCGATGACCCTGCCTACGTCAAGGTCATCGAGGACCAGGGAGGCCTCGTCGTTACCGATTCGACGTGCTTCGGCACCAGGATCATGTGGGTCGAGGTCGACGAAAGCCTGAGCGATCCCATTGCGGCCCTAGCCCAATACTACGTAGCAGACCGTCCCTCGTGTCCCCGAATGTACGGCGAGCACGACAACCGGGCCAAGTACGTGATCGACATGTGCCGCGAGTTCAACTGCGACGGTATCATCGGCGAAAGGATGATGTTCTGCGACCTGTGGCTTGTGGAGCATTATATGTTGAACCAGGACGTTAGAGCGGATGGCATTCCCTTCCTGAAGCTGGACAGGGAGTACCTCACAAGCGCCATCGGCCAGTTGAGAACACGCGTCCAGGCGTTCCTAGAAACGATGGGGAGGTAACCAATGGCGCTGATAGACAAGCACCCCGAGTTGGCACGCTACATATCTGAGCAGCAGTGGTTCGAGTTTCTCCGCGAGCAGACTCTAGCGATGAGCGAGATCCCGGAAATGCAGCTTCAGACGAAGACGCTTGACTCTCTCCTGAAGATGTATGGCAGAATACTCGGCGCCGTGGAGAACGACGAGCCGTTCCTAGCCAGCTACTACTGTCTGGCACCTGAGATATACACGGCAATGAACCTGCCCTACTATATGGTCATGCAGACTCCGTTCCTGGCATCCTCCGTGCCCTACCTCATCGATGATATCGATGCTGCCGAGGCGATGGGACTGGGGAATGACCTTTGCACTGCCATCAGGCTGTCAATCTACTACGTCGAGGCCAACCTGTCACCCCTGCCCACCTGCGCCCTCAACCTGCTCTTCCCCTGCGACGGCGCTCCATTGCTTCACGAAGTAATCGTGCGTAATGAACGCTGGCGCAATATCCCCATGTTCGGCTGCGACCCGCCGTACTACATGGACGAGCGGAGCCTGAGCTACTTCGCAGGTGAGCTGCGGAAGATGGTGAAGTTCATCGAGAAGCATACCGGCAGGAAGCTGGACATGGACAAGCTCAAGGAGGCCCTGCAATACTCCAATCAGATCTTTGAGCTGTGGGGCGAATACAACCAGCTGCGACGCAACGTGCCCAGTCCTCACGGCTGGGGCATCGGAGCTCCACAGTGCTTCTCCCAAGCCTGGTGCTACGAGGCAGGCACGCCGCAGGGCGTCGATTGGTTCAAGAAGCTGGTTGAGATGGCCGAGCTAAACGTGAAGAATGGGGTAGGCCCTGTGCCTGAGGAGAAGATAAGGCTGTTCTGGTTTGACCTTCTGCCCTACGGCTGGATCTTCGAGTTCCTGCCGTGGCTGGAGGAGGAATGGGGAGCGGTCTTGGTCATGGACATGTTCGGCAACTACCCTTATACCATGATCGACACCTCCAACGAAGAGCAGATGTGGAAGGACCTGGCCAAGAGGAACCTGTTCGACTCGCCGATGGTACGACAGGCACGAGGCGTGGCCGAGAACTTCGCCGGTGATATCACTCGAGTAGTCAAAGACTTCAAGATAGACGTTGTCGTCTGGCCCGGCCACATGGGACACAAGGACGGGTCTGCAAGCGTCGGCATCATGAGGGAGACCTGCCGAGACCTCAATGTGCCGTTTGTGCATCTGGGGCTTGACCTGTTCGACAAGAGATACTCGACGCCCGACCAGGTCAAGGACAAGATGTCCCAGTTCTTCAGAGCCATGGGGCTCGGCTAGAGGCGAGCATCGGCGTTGCCAACAGGCGCAGTGACAGAACAGAGGAAGGAGCTAGCATGATTGTTGGAGGCTGTGATGTCGGCTCTGCCACCGGCAAGGCAGTCGTAATGAGAGACGGAGAAATCGTCTCCTACGTCATAATACCGTCTACTACAAAGCCTGAGGTGACGGCGCGGTTGGTCATGGATGAGGCGATAGAGAAGGCGAGCCTGTCGTCCATCGAGGACCTTGATTACATTGTGGGCACGGGCTATGGTCGGCTCAAGGTGCCTTTCGCCAACGAGAACGTTTCGGAGATAACCTGTCATGCCCATGGTGCTCACTGGATGTCGCCCACGGTGAGGACGGTGATCGACATCGGTGGACAGGACTGCAAGGTCATGTCCCTGGACGATAAGGGCAAGGTTATCGAGTTTGTTATGAACGACAGATGTGCTGCGGGGACGGGGAGGTTTTTCGAGGCTATGGCCAGGGCGCTCGACTGTGGTCTTGAAGGGCTCTCATCGCTGTCCCTTCAGGGAAATCATCCTGCCACCATTACAAGCCAGTGCAGCGTGTTTGCTGAATCCGAGGTTATAACACTGGTTAACGAGGGCGTGGAGTTGGTCGATATTGTTGCCGGCCTCCACAACTCAATAGCGGGCAGGTTGAATTCCATGGTCAGGAAGGTAGGTCTCGTCGAAGACGTGGCTCTGACGGGCGGATGTGCCAAGAACGACGGCCTGGCCAGAGCATTGGAGAACAAACTAGGAGTGAGCGTAAAGAAACTGCCCCATGATCCCCAAAGCGCAGGGGCAGTAGGCGCGGCACTCATAGCTAAGGAGAAAGCAAAGGCGCAAGCCTGAGGCAATTCGCTCATGGGACGGGCTACGCCCCGAAGTCTGATTTGTCGCCCTCGGCGAATGAGAAACAAGAGCACTGAACATCCTCGATAACCCCAACCTTTTTGAGGAAGCGCATTGTGTCAGTCTTTAATGCATATGTAAAAAAGGTGGCCGAATACGTGGAGGAAGTGCGGGGAAGGGGCGGGCAAGTCAGGGAGTTCGATAGCCCCGCGGCGGTCAGCGAATTGGCGGAAGGACTACCTGTTCGGGTTGGGCCCGGGGCCAGCTCGGGTGTAATACTCCGGGGAGATACCTTCGTCGAGCTTGGGAGCCCTGACGCAGGTTCCTGCGCCTTTCTCCTGTGGACAGATGACCCGTCACTGATCAGAGACGGCAAAATTACCCTTATCGGCCCCGATATTAAGGAAACGCCGGGAGCCAGTCTGCCATTCGGCCAGGTCTTGATGGTGGCAGGGAAAGACCTCGGTAAGGAAGAGCATTCAGCGCTCGAACAGAGCCAATACATCTCCGACCAAGTGGAAGGGTACATGATCAGGAGCACACCTGAGCGCATGTGGAGCAGGGTGGGCAAGGACGCTGCGGCGAAGGGTTTTGATTTCTGCACCCTGGGAAAAGCGCTGATGACCATCTTCAAATCAGATGTGCCCAAGGTGCAGGCTATGGAAGCCATCTTTGTCACCTCCAGCAAGGAAGACGTGCAACGTCTGGATGACATTGCCCAGCAGGTTCGGAAGATAAGCAAGGATATTGTGAGGGAGACATGGCTGGCCAGAGGCTATGACGTTCTTGAGTGCACCCTGGGCTGGGATTGCGAGTCTTGCACAGATAAGCCTGTATGTGACGAAATCAAGGAAGTGATCACCGTTCGCAAGAAGAAAGCCGGAAAGCCCCCGGAAGTTACCCAATCATAGCTTGACAAGCGCTACCGCTGTCATACACTTGAGCCCTCAAGGGGCGGAGGGGTCTAGTTGCGACAAGACCATTAACGTGGTATAGTTCGATAAATCCTGGATCTTTCGTCTCAGCGTCTTAGCTCACGAAATCAGAAGCGAGGAGGTGAAGCGTGGCCATATCAAAGGACGACTACGAAGCTGGTCTTGATCCAAAGGCGAGAGAGATGCTAGACTTTCTAAGAGCCAATCCATCAGATAAAGGTTACACAGTTATGGACGTATATGCGAGCATATATAGTGAGGAGGACAAGAGTGCCCACCTGCGCGACTCAGGTGGGGTTGGGGGAAGATTTAGAGAAATCCAGCGATGGATTGACGAGTTCCGCGAGCAGGGGTATGTCAAGTCAAAAATTATCAGCGCAACCATCTTCTACAGCGCTAGTGAGTAAAGAGGGTTGTGAGTCCACTACTCGCACTTACAGTGTTG
>SOKG01000180.1 GCA_004376205.1 Dehalococcoidia bacterium
TGTGGCCGGCTCTTTGCTCAACTGCCGAGCTATGGGGACTATTCTTTCCACCTGTTCAGCATTGCTTTTCGCCAGGACTCCTTTCCCAGCATATAGGCTGTCTTCAAGGCCGACTCTGACATTGCCACCCATAATCAAAGCCATAGTGCACAGAGGCAGCTGATGGCGACCGGCAGCGCACACCGACCAGGCAAAATCACCGATCAACTCCCGAGCATTGTTATACAGAAACAGCAGGGTGTCCGGCGTCGGGGGTGCGCCACCCAAGATGCCCAAAACGAACTGGAGGTAAACAGGCCGCTTGAGGCTCTCCTTGTACCCCTGGAGCATGAAGGCGACATTGTTGATCATCCCCAGATCGTATATCTCCAGCTCGGGTTTTGTGTCGTTCTCAGCGAAGAGCTGGCCGAACTCCCGCAAAGTCTTGAACGTGTTGGGAAAGATGAAGTCCTCCGTAAACTGCAGGTATTGTCTCTCCCATGGGTACTTGAACTCCTCGAAGGCTTCTGCAGCGGGAAACAGGCCGAAGTTTGTGGAACCAAAGTTCAGCGACGCCAGCTCTGGTTTGAAAGTGGGCACTACCTTCCCCCGCTCCTCTACAGTCATACCTACGCCGCCACCCGTGGTCAGGCAAAGAACCATGTTGCACCTACTTCTCACCTCGGTGAGCACTTCCCGAAACAGCTCGATATCGGGAGTAGGCTGCCCGGTTTCAGGGTTGCGGACATGAATATGAGCCACTGCAGCGCCGGCTTCGTAGGCACGGACTGCCTCATCGGCGATCTGACGAGGCGCGATCGGTAAATAAGGAGACATGGTCGGGGTGTGAATGCTACCGGTGATAGCTGCGGTGACTATGAACTTCTCCATGGGTTATCTCCTGCGAATCCAGATAAGGGTTCGGTCAACACGATGAGCATACATTTGAACACGCGGCATCTTGCCCAGGGCTAGTGGTGCAGGCTGCCCTATAGTAATACTAGGCCTGAAATTTGTAAAGTCTCCATCGGCCAGTTTGCCATGGGTTGCAGCTAATTGCAGTGGCTGTGCAAGGCCTCCGGGCTGCACCAGGCAGGCACCCTCTAGCTGTGGAAGAAGCAGAGGGTTGGCGCTTCGTTGGGGACCCACGCCAGCCCAGGCGCAATGGGCATAGCGGTACAAGAGGGCGAAAGCGAGACGTAGCAGGTCCCGGAGTTAGAACATTCCTGGATCTCGATACGTCCCGAAGACCTCCCTGAGGACATCGCAGATCTCCTGAATCGTGGCGTACCCCCTGACACACTCGATAATATAGGGCATCAGGTTCTCCTGCCCTTCGGCGGCGTGGCGCAGTTCTTCCAGGCTTTCCTCGACTTCTTTATTGTCCCTTGTTTGTTTCACCTCCTGCAGCCTGGCGACCTGCCTCCTCTCCACCTCAGGATCGATCTTCAATATGTCCACAGGAGGGTGATCGGTGACATATTTATTGACCCCTACCAGGGTTCGTTTCTTGCTATCTATATTCTGTTGAAACCTATAAGCGGCATCCGCTATCTCCCTTTGTGGGTATCCCTTGTCGATGGCTGCAAGCATCCCCCCCATGGCCTCTATCTTGTCAATGTACCTCATCGCCGCTTCCTCAACCCTATCTGTGAGGGACTCTACAAAGTAGGAACCGGCCAATGGGTCTATCGTGTTGGTGACCCCTGTCTCCTCGGCCAGGATTTGCTGGGTTCGTAGGGCAATTGTCACAGCTTCCTCAGAGGGTAGAGCCAGGACCTCATCTGCGGAGTTGGTGTGCAGCGATTGAGTCCCCCCCAGGACTGCGGCCAGGGCCTCATAGGCCGTGCGAACCACATTGTTGTAGGGCTGTTGGGCGGTGAGGGAGCACCCCGCGGTTTGGGTGTGGAAGCGCAACATCCAGGAGCGGGGGGCCTTCGCCTGAAAACGCTCACGCATGAACTTGGCCCACATCCGCCGTGCTGCCCTATATTTGGCGATCTCCTCGAAGATGTCGATATGAGCATTGAAAAAGAAGGACAGCCTGGGGGCGAATTCATCTACATCCATCCCCCGGTCAATGCAGGCCTGGACATAGGTAAGCCCATCGGCCAAGGTAAAGGCAAGCTCCTGGACCGCGGTGGAACCTGCCTCCCGGATGTGGTAGCCGCTGATACTGATGGTGTTCCAACTGGGAACCTCTCTGGTGCAGTACTCCACGGTGTCGACGAGGATGCGCAGAGAGGGCTCTGGCGGGAGCATAAAGCTCTTCTGGGCGATGAATTCCTTCAGTATGTCGTGCTGGATAGTGCCCTGGATCTCGTTCTTGGTGACGCCCTGCATCTCAGCTGTGACGATGTACATGGCCAGTAGCACCGCCGCCGGAGGATTGATGGTCATGGAAGTGGTGACCCTGTCCAGCGGGATCCCATCGAAGAGGATCTCCATGTCCTTCAAGGTGTCGATAGCCACCCCACATTTCCCGCACTCGCCATAGGCTGCGGGGTTATCGCTGCAATATCCCATTATCGTTGGAAAGTCAAAGGCGACGCTCAGACCGCTCTCCCCCTGTTCCAGGAGGTATTTGAAGCGCTGGTTGGTGTCCTCAGCGCTCCCCAGGCCGGAGAACATCCGCATGGTCCAGGGCCTGGCCCGGTACATGGTGGGATGAATCCCCCTGGTGAAGGGATACTGACCGGGAAACCCCTGTTTCTGTACATAATCGAGGTCGCTTATGTCCTCAGGGGTGTATAGCCTCTTTACCTCCAGGCCGGAGATGGTGGTAAAGGTATCCTGGGATTCGGGCAAGGCCTCCAGAGAACCCTGCAGCACCTCCTCTTCCCACCTCTGCCCATTCCTCTTTATGGCCTCGATTTTCTCTCTGTCAAACATGACCACCCCCCGATCGCTTTTCTATTCCTTGCCTGGATTGAATGCCTTCTAGATGGTAGTCCTCGCAGCCTGTCACGTCTGCATTTTGGTGTCGAGGATAGACCATCCACTGCAGAAATGTCAACAATCAGGAGAGACAACAATCGCGATGTCGGTAGACCTCACATCGCCAGACACGCAAAGGGACAGGATAGCGTCCTGCCCCTATCAGAGGTCCGCCGCTCATCGCGGTAGAAGCTTTGGAGGAAAAGCGGACGCCCTCATTATAGGGATTCGGCATTAAGAAACCATAAAATGTGGGGCAGAAAAGTTAAGAAGTTATTACATTTTCGGTGCAGCACTAAACAGATTCAAATATCAAAATGCGAAAGGAAAAGCCGGTAGCGTCGTGACTCCTGTCACGACGAAGAATTCGTTGCCACAGGAGTGGCAACGCTACGCTGATCGTGCTTCGGATTTAGTGCTTGATTTCGGCTGCCCGCTCCAGGAAACGCTGCCACCGGGCATTTACCCAGTCCTGCAGTTCATCGATCTGCTCTTCGGTAATGTTCTTGAACCTTCCTTGCTCCACGATATACTCCCTCACCGGCCTGAGACTGCCCCTTCGGGCAATGGATTCGCTGGCCGAGGTCAGCCGAAAAGCGCCGTCTGCAACCTCATAGAGCACACCCCAACCGGTTTGTACCGCGCGTTGGCCGATTCTGATGGTGTCACTGAAGGGGAAGCCCCATCCTGGGGGGCAGGGTGTGAATACGTGTATGAACCTAGTTCCCTCCATTGCCCTTGCTTTCCTGACCTTCTCGTAGAGGTCCAGGGGATAGGAAGCATTGGCGGTGGCAACATAGGGGATGCCGTGCGCTTCCATTATCGCGGTCATATCTTTCTGGTTCTGCTGCTTGCCCAGGATAGGTGTAGTACCCGAAATAGCGCCCAGGGGGGTGGAGCCTGAGCGCTGATTGCCGGTGTTCATGTAGCCTTCATTGTCGTAGCAGA
>SOKG01000071.1 GCA_004376205.1 Dehalococcoidia bacterium
GTAGTCTCTCTTCCCAAGGTAAAGCGCAGGGAGCCATGGGACAGCTCGTGGGATTGTCCCATTGCCAACAATACATGGGACGGCTGCAAACTGCTGGAGCTACAGGCGGAGCCGGTGGAGGCGGCGATACCCTCCAGATCAAGATTGAGAAGCATCGATTCCCCTTCCACAAATTCAATGCTCACATTAACATTATTGGGCAGCCTCTGGGTGGGATGGCCGTTAAGGTGGATATGCTCGATCCCCCCCCTGAGACCTTTTATCAGTTTGTCACGAAGAGAAATCAGGCGTTTCGCTTGTTCATCCATCTCCTCTTGGGCTATCTCCACCGCTTTGCCGAAGCCAACAATCGCCGGGACATTCTCGGTGCCCGCTCGACGCCTTCGTTCCTGCTCCCCACCATGCATAAACGGGATGATCCTTGTGCCCTTTCTGATGTATAGCGCCCCCACCCCTTTGGGCCCATAGAGTTTATGTGCTGATATCGCCAATAGATCGACGCCCAGCTCATTCACATCCACCGGGATATGCCCCACCGTTTGCACGGCGTCAGTATGAAAGGGAATCCCCCTTTCCCTAGCAATCCTCCCTATCTCCACTATGGGCTCTATGGTGCCCATCTCGTTATTGGCATGCATAACTGAGATCAGGATAGTCTTATCGGTGATCGCCTTTTTCACATCCTCTGGCTCCACCACGCCGTAGCTATCTACGGGAAGGTAGGTTACCTCAAACCCTCTTCTCTCCAGAAATTTGCACGTCTCGATAACGGCATGGTGCTCAATGGAGGTGGTGATGATGTGGTTTCCCTTCCCCTCATTGGCATAAGCGACCCCTTTTACAGCGAAATTATCCGCCTCCGTCCCTCCGCTGGTGAATATGATCTCCTCGCTCCTGGCGCCGATGAGGGAGGCGATTTTTTCTCGTGCCTCCTCTATAGCCGCCTTTGCCTCCTGCCCAAAGGAATGGATGCTGGACGGATTGCCACAAGCATCGCTGAAATATGGCAACATCGCCTCTACCACCTCAGGGTGGGTGGGGGTGGTGGCAGCATGATCAAGGCATATCCTTTTCATTTAACCCTCCACCACATCGCCGCTGACAGGGTCGACCCTCACCCCTTTGGCAGTCACCCAGGCGATCCCCTGCTCGATATCTTTCTCTTCCCCCTCTAGTTCCAGCACCACCCAGCCCTTATCCTCGGATACATCGGCGCGGCGGATGTTGGTCACCACCCTAAACTGCTGACTAAGGTTGTAGATAATAGGTTCGCCGATCAGCTCCGGGGGAAAGGTAAACATCACTCTTTGCTTTGCCATCTTATCCTCCTCTTCTTAACACCGGCAGAATGTGAGAGGCTCAAACTCTGGCCCGCTCAGCGAGCACCTCCTCAAAAGACTCCAGGGTGGGCTGGATGGTGAGGGCCTGAACAACATCTGCCACCGCTTCCTGAGTTTTGAGTCCAGCCCCGGTGATAAAGGCTACTGTTAGCTCGCCTTTCTTGATCGCTCCTGAAGCCACCAGCTTCTTTAGCCCTGCCACCACCACGCCACCGGCTGCCTCGGCAAAGATGCCTTCGCTTTGAGCCAAGAGCCTCATGCCCTCGACGAGCTCCTCGTCAGTGACAGCGCAGGCAGCACCCCCCGACTGTCTGGCGACCCTCAATGCATAATAGCCATCGGCGGGGTTTCCAATGGCTATGGACTTGGCGATGGTATTTGGCTTCACCGGGTGTACATGAAGAGAGCCGGCTTCAAAGGCATTAACAATGGGCGAGCAGCCAGCTGCCTGGGTGAGGTACATATGAGTATTAACCGGTTCGATCAAACCCAGCATCGACAGCTCATCCAGTCCCTTCCATATCCTGGTAAAGAGGAGTCCCGAAGCGGCGGGAGCCACCACGCAGTCTGGAGCACGCCACCCCAGTTGCTCCGCCACCTCATACCCCAGCGTCTTGCTCCCTTCAGCGTAGTAGGGGCGGAGGTTGATATTGATGAAACCCCAGTTGTATCTTTCCGCCAGCTTGGTGCAGAGGCGGTTGACATCGTCATAGCTTCCGTCAACGGCTATCAAAACCGGGTTATAGATTGCCATCCCCACCAGCTTGTCCTGCTCCACATCAGAGGTAATGAAAACATAGGACTTCATATTAGCCCTGGCGGCATGAGCAGCCACGCTGGCGGCGAGATTGCCTGTTGAGGCGCAGGCTACGGTGTCGAATCCGAACTCCCGCGCCTTGGTGATAGCCACCGAGACCACCCGATCCTTGAAAGAGTACGTTGGATTCAGGCAATCATTCTTGATGTAGAGCTGCTCCAGCCCCAGTTCCCGCCCCAGGTTATCGGCTTTAGTCAGAGGGGTAAATCCGGCGCCGATATCCACCACCTCGCTATCCACTGGCAGCAGGTCGCGATAGCGCCACATGCTCACCGGCCCGCTGGAGAGCCTCTCCCGACTCACGGCTTCAGCCATGGACTTGTAGTCATAGATCACCTCCAGCGGGCTGAAACAGAAATCGCACAGATTGATGGGCTGGGGAGGATACTCCCTCCCGCACTTCCGGCAGCTTAAGGCTCTAACGTAAGACACTTCCTACCTCTTCAGACATGCTCAAGGGCTTGCTCTAAATCCTCAATTAAATCATCTATGTTTTCTAAGCCCACGGATAGCCTGATCAAACCATCAGTGATGCCCACGTCCCTTCTCACCTCTTCCGGCATGGAAGTATGGCTCATGCTCGCCGGGTGCTCCACAAGGGAATCGACACCGCCGAGGGATACCGCCAAGGAGAAGATCTTAACCCTTCTTAGAAAGGAATTGGCAGCTTCGATTCCCCCTTCGATTTCGAAGGATACCACCCCGCCGAACCCCTCCATCTGCCTCATCGCAATTTCATGCCCAGGATGTGATTTAAGTCCCGGATAAAAGACCGTCTTCACTTGAGGGTGTTTTTCCAGATAAATTGCAATGTGAGCGGCGTTCTCCTCATGTTGCATCATCCTCACCGCAAGCGTCTTGATCCCTCTCAGCACCAGCCAGCAATCGAAAGGGGAAGCGCAGGTCCCCATTGCGTTCAAAAGAAACTGGACCCTCTCTGTCGATTCATCGGTGGCGGTTACCACGGCACCGCCGATGACATCGCAGTGGCCATTGAGATACTTCGTCGTGGAATGAACCACTAGATCGACCCCGTACTCGAGGGGCCTCAGGAAATAGGGGGTGGCAAAGGTATTGTCCGCCACCGTCATCAGCTTATGCCTTCTGGCGATATCAACCACCATCTCGATATCGACGATATTCAGTAGCGGATTGGAGGGCGTCTCTATCCATATCATCCTGGTATTAGGTCTTATTGCCTCCTCGATCCTTTTTCGATCATCCATTCTTAGAAAGGTGAACTCAAGCCCAAAGTCTTTCATCACCTTCTCGAACAGCCTATAGGTGCCCCCATAGACGTCATCCCCTGAAACGACGTGATCGCCTGCTTTAAGCAGATGCATGATGGTCGTCTCCGCAGCCATTCCGCTGGAGAAGGCAAACCCGGCCTTCCCTCCCTCAAGGGCGGCGATGCAATCCTCCAGCGCCTTCCTGGTGGGATTCGCCGTTCGCGAGTAGTCGTATCCCCTGGTCACGCCCACATCCTCAAAGACAAAGATCGATGTCTGGTAGATGGGTGAGGCCAGGGCGCCGGTTGTGGGGTCCGGTTCCCTCCCGGAATGGATGGCCAATGTTTCAAATCTCACGATGATGCTCCTCTATCCTTTTTATGCGCTCCACTAACCTTCCTTGTTCCTCCAAGATAAGCCTGATCGCCTCGCTAACGGGGTCGGGCAATCTGCCATGTTCCAGATCCAACACCGGCTTTCGACGATCCTCCACTACTCGCCCCGGAACGCCGACCACAGTAGCCCCTGGGGGCACGGAATTCACCACCACAGAATTGGCGCCAATCTGGGCCCCGTCTCCCACCGTGATTGAACCAAGCAATATGGCTGCCGCCCCGATAACTACGTTGTTCCCGATGGTGGGATGGCGCTTCTTCCTCTCCAGGGTTGTCCCGCCCAAGACAACCCCCTGATATAACAGAACATCATCCCCAACCTCTGCCGTCTCCCCGATAACCACCCCTGATCCATGGTCGATGAAAAAGCGCCTGCCAATCCTTGCTCCGGGATGAATCTCGATTCCGGTTAGAAAGCGATTAAGCTGGGAAAGCAAACGACCAAACAGTCGGAGCTTATGCCTCCATAGAAAGTGGGCCAGGCGATGAAGCCACAGGGCATGTAATCCGGGATAGCAGAACAAAATCTCCGCCCAGTTTCTGGCTGCCGGATCCTTGGCGAAAACTGTCTGCATATCTTCTTTTAGGGTTTTAAGCAAACTAACCTCCATCTTTTATGTGCACTTTATCTACCTGGTATGGCCGGGAATATTCCTGGAAAAGCCAGGTGCTTAGATAGCGCTCACCACTGTCGGGTAAAACCACCACAATGAGCTTGCCCTCGTTTTCCGGCCTCTTGGCGACCTCTAGAGCGGCCCAGGTTGCGGCCCCGGAGGAGATGCCAACCAGTATCCCCTCTTCCCTGGCCAGCCTTCGCGCCATTATCCCGGCATCTTCATTGGTAACCTGGATAACCTCATCGACCAGATCCATTCTTAGCACTTCAGGAACAAATCCGGCGCCGATGCCCTGAATCTTGTGGCTGCCGGGTTTGCCTCCGGAAAGGACAGGGGAGGCTACCGGTTCGACGGCGATAGCCCGAAATTCAGGCTTTCGGGGCTTGATCACCTCAGCGACCCCGGTGATCGTCCCCCCGGTGCCCACACCGGAAACCAGGATATCCACCCTGCCCTCGGTATCCTCCCAGATCTCCTCAGCGGTGGTTTCGCGGTGGATCTGGGGATTAGCCGGGTTTTTGAACTGCTGGGGCATAAAATAATTGGGATTATCAGCCACCAATTCCTCAGCCCTTCTCACCGCCCCGGGCATCCCCTCAGCCCCGGGGGTCAGCACCACCTCGGCCCCGAAAACAGCCAGAAGCTGTCTGCGCTCCAGGGACATGGTATCGGGCATGGTGAGAAGCAATCGGTAGCCCTTGGCGGCGCAGACAAAGGCCAGGGCAATCCCTGTGTTTCCACTGGTAGGCTCGACGATCACCGTATCTTCTTTGATCAAGCCTGCCTCCTTAGCAACCTCGATCATACTGACCCCAATCCTATCCTTTACATTGAACAAGGGATTGCAGGATTCAAGCTTGGCCACTATCTCGGCGCCTAGCCCTTGGGGTATTCTGTTCAGTCTAACCAGTGGCGTATTTCCAATTAACTCGGTGATATCCTTAGCGATCTTTGGCTTTTGCCGTCTCCTCCTAACCTCATAGGAAACCTTTAACATTTACTTCACCTCTATGGTCGTGCCTTCGCGTTGGCTTCCAGTTTATATGGCATTCTTAACCACATCTGCCAGGGTCAGGATGCCAATGGCAACAGAGCCCCCTTCTGGCGGGCCGGTGACCACCAGCTGGTGAATGTCAGCCTCGAGCATGGTTTTTGCCGCCTCAGCCAAGGAGACATGGTTGGGGACATAAAGGACCTTTGTGGTCATGACCTCAGCCACCGGAATCTCTTTCCAATCGGGGCGGGCAAGCATTTCCCTTACCACGTCCTTGCGGGAGATGATCCCCTTGAAGTGGCCCACGGTATCTACTACTACCACTGAATTGTGTTTGCAGAGTTTCTCCTGGATGTCACCCAGAGTGTCATCAGGCCAAGCCTTAATCAAAGGGTGGATCACCGCTTTTGCGATACTCATGTTGCGAAGCATATTCCGCCACCTCCTGACACACTTCCCTCGCTGATAAGAAGTCCAGGGTCAATTCGGCCGCCCTTTTCCCGGATAAAACCATGCCACCGAAGATAGCCCCCATCCTGGGGGATCCAAAAACGGCATTAGCCGCCATGCCAGCAACTATCAAGCCGGCACAGACCTCCCTAGTGTTCAAAACGATCTCTTTCTCAGCCACCTCGACCCACATTTGAAAAAGCTTTGCCTTATTGCCTTGGATATAGTTATCTCATCCATTCTTAATCCCCCTTAACTTAAGCTACTCAACCCCCTTCACTGCCATCCAGGCGAATAGCTTGGTCTCGCTTAAATGTAGTACGAGCCTGCTTCGGGTTTCTGTTTTTCTCTTTGCCGCTCGACCAAATCTTGCAGGGTTGTAGATTCTAATACCCCATTTATTGCTTTTTTCATCTCTGCCCAGATATCGCGAGTTACACAGAGATCGGCGCGTGAACATAAGTTAGGATCATCGACACATTCCACTATGGCAATCGATCCTTCCACGATTTGGATGATTTCGCTGAGTCTTATCTGGGAAGGCGGCTTAGCCAGGGAGAACCCTCCGCGGGCTCCACGCATACTCTTTACCAGCCCGGCAACTTTAAGAGAAAGGATCAGGTGCTCCAAGTATCGCTCAGAAATCTGCTGCCTTTTGGCAATGTCTTTTAGCAGGATAGGGCCTTCGCCGTAATGGAGAGCTAACTCCACCATCGCCCTCGCCCCATATTGTCCTTTAGTGGAAAGCTTCATGATAACACCGCATGATGAAACTATTTCTATCGGATTAGTGATAATATCACAAAAGAAGAAACTTGTCAACCCATTTCTGTTGCTTTTGAGCAGAACGATTGTTGGGCAGAATTCGACTCCTTTCGAACTCTAACCCTGTTTGACCTCTCCCTAGGAGATAACTTTTGGCCATATATGTTAACCTGGGCACCTCACTGTTCGACTCAACATTTGTCCATAATGTTCAATAATGTTCAATGGGGCACAAAAAGAGGCCAGACATCCACAAGATACCCGGCCCTTGTTTTAGAGCCCCAGCCCGAGTTGCTTTGGTGCTCTGGCTTCTGCCTCCGCCTCAGCTACCGCTTTGACAGGTAACACAACAGGCATAACCACAAAGCGATAACCGTCAACGGTAAAGAGGATCAGTGCTTTGGGATCGCCGACTTTCACCTCGACCATTCCCAGAAGCGCTTTGAGCGCTTGTATGAGGTATGCGCCACTAATAGCGGTCTGGGCTTCGATCCGAGCTTGCCCCCTCTCCTCGGTAGCGGACATCACAACCGCTCCCTCTCTTATGGAGAGGGTTATCGGCAAAGTCCGATTGAGTGATAGGGCGCTCAAACTTGCCCCCGCTCTCATCATCTCCCTTGTATCGAAGTGAGCTACCGCTATAAACTCACTGGGGATAACTTCCCGATAGTCGGGATATGTCCCACTTTCGCTCCTCTAGTGATAGCGGATCGCCTCGGTTTCGATCACAAGGATCGCAGGAAAATAGCCCAAATCTTGGCACAGGAACTCGGTACCTCAGAAGAAGAAGTTTTCGCCCAGATGAAAAAGCCATGGGCCATAAAACAAATTGTTACTGGTGAATGGCGGCAATGGTCAGTAAACAGCACCGATGGCCGACCTAGAACCGTTTTGAATAAAGCGGTACAAGCACTGGTGTCACTAAGATTATCTAAAGAAGTTAAGTTTATTCTGGAGATGGCTATGAATCAGAATATCAGTCCTTTTGAAGAGTAGCCCTATCGCTGGGTTGCACATGGAGGCAACTAGGTCCGCCAACTAAACAAAATGGACTTCTGTTTAACTAGATGAGTTACCTTATTTACTTAATAAGACCCCTACCAAGCGCCACAGCAACGGCATGGGCCCGGTGCTACAGGCCCAAGGCAACCAACTAGTGCTGACTGCCCTAGACTTGCCTATGCTCCCGAAGATGCAGTCCTATGAAGAACCTCTTTGGGCGAGACTTTCCATTATTGCCTCCCCTAGGGCCCTTCGATCAGCAGGCGGAACTAAGACCCCGTCCCTTTCCACCAAGGTGATCGCCCCCTCAAGGCACCCAGAGGCACAGACACCGCACCCTATACACCGCTCCAGGTCAACTTCCGGCACGCGCTCCT
This sequence comes from Dehalococcoidia bacterium, assembly GCA_004376205.1. Classification (GTDB taxonomy): domain Bacteria; phylum Chloroflexota; class Dehalococcoidia; order SZUA-161; family SZUA-161; genus SOKG01. Next base: position 7,987 of record SOKG01000071.1, read on the forward strand.
CTCCCAAGGTCAAGGCCTTTGCCGGACAGCGATCAATGCAGATTTCGTCAGCCACACATAGATCTGGGTCAAAAGATGGCCGATATCTGCAGAGAATAGCCTGTGCAGGTTTTGGATGGCTCAGGACTGTCTTGAGGGCGACGCAGTGGCAGGGACAGCAGTTGCAGATAAAATCGAGTTTTTGAATGTTGACGCCGAGATGAACCAGGCCTGCTTCCTCTGCCTGGCGCATTATGTCTGCGGCCTCCTCTTTGGTCACCCTCCGCCCCATTCGCCTTTCAATGACATTTTCCGCTGTCCTGTCGAATTGGAAACACACCTCCATCGGCATTCCGCAAACATCCTTCTCGTCAAGCAATAGCGCCTCGTGGCGGCAGTAACAAGTGGCCACCGAAATAGGATCGGCCTGCGCAATATAGGCCAAGACCTGCTCATAGGTTTGGACCGCGGTCTCAGCCTCAATCTTTCTGTCCACCGGGATAGTGCGGAAAGAAGGGGGTTGCGTAATTGGGGACAAGCTGGCTCCTGCGGCTTGAACCGCTTCCTTGTAGTTGTGGATAACTCTGGCTATCCTGCGATCCCTGTCCGTTTTCGTTCCTCGCACGAACTGGTATTCAAATATCCCCGGCAGCAATGGCGGGCCGAAGTAGATACGGGTTCCGTCTCTTTTCACAACGGATGAGCAAAGTCCTTTGTCCGCCATTGCTTCCAGGATTTCAGTGACCTCTTTCTCACTTCTCCCTGTCTCTTGAGCAATCACATTCGGGGTAAAAGTCCCTGGGGGCATGGCGTTACTGATCTCGGCCTCCTCCGGAGTGAAAAGCACTCTGGCCATTTCGTAGAACTCAGGTATGTCGAGAACGCGCATCTGTGGCCCGCGCTTTGCCATGGTCTCCCTCAGTTGTCGATATACTTCCTCACTCATTCTTAGAAACCTCCTTACTTATAGATTTGAGGGATTCACCCCTTTGAGAATCCTTTCGAAAACCATTTCGTCAAAGGCCTTCCGAGGGGTTGTGTTCCTTGTCACCTTCATCTGAAGCAAGGCGCCCTGCCAACTGCTGACAATGAAATCGGTTAGCTCCAGAACATCCAGGGAATCGGATATCTCTTTCCTCGGCTTCTTATCGGAGTAGGTGTCAATACACTAGCGCCGCAGAGGGGTGGTGTCAAGAGGCAATGGTGGAGGCTGCGATAACTTAGGTCACGCTAGCGGAGCACCAGAAGACAAGAGAGGACAAGCCTGCGGTGGTGTAGCCGAACTGGTGTGCGTTCATGAAGTAGTTACAAGGTTGAAAAGGAAGGTTATGCTAGCAAGGAGCTAAACAGGCGCTTTTTCGGCACGTGGGAAAGCCTGGAAATGGTGCAGCGATATACTCGCTTTGTCAGCTTTAAAGACAGTCTGAAGTTTTATAAGCCACCACTATCTTGAACTGCTACCACATGTAGCTATTTGCTGTGATTAAAATGGTGATTTATTATTTACATATATATTTAAATGAAAAATCTCACTTGCTTCAATGTCCAGTGCTAAAGTTTCATTGTAGGCCTCTTCAGTTACTGTCTCTAGTGGCGCTGCTATGTAAATTAGCAACTTCAGAGTCTGAGGATATGTTCTATCACCTATCTTTACATGTATTGTCACTTCGTAGGTATCACCGGGTAATACGTCGGTCGGCACAGCCATATCTACATGCACTGTGTTTGGTGTGTTAGCTGTAATAGTATAAAGGCACAATATTCATAATTAGACTTCTCTTTTTCGCTTTCTTCGCCATCTTTGAGCGAGTAACTTTCCCAGGCTTCCGACAGCATCACTTACTGGAAGCATTCGTCTCGAAACTGGCAAGAACAAAAGAGTCGCGAGATACGCTCCCTGGTGTCTATTGTAGCCCGGTTCTTCCCGTGTCTATAACCGGTGCCCTTTGGACAGGCCTCAGTTTTCAGCGAAGCTTAACGGCTGTGCCATAGGCCAAAAGCTCAGCAGCAGTGCCGATGACACTGGTAGTCACGTAACGGACATTAATGACGGCGTCAGCCCCCAGCCCCTCAGCCTCGGTCATCATTCGCTCAGTAGCTACTTGACGGGCTCGCCCCATCATCTCCGTGTATTCGATCAGCTCACCACCAAGAATCAGTCTCATCAGGGCAGAAATGTCCCTTCCGAGCCAAATGGCAAAGACAGTGTGCCCCTTGACCAAGCCCAAAATCTCAGTGATCTCACGCCCCGGGACTTCCGCAGAATTCTGGAGCAACAGCCGAGGCCGGGTCTCAACAGATGGGAGAGCCTTACCCAGGGCCCCACCTACCTGCCGTTGAGCGGCCACTGTCAGTAAGACCACCAGGAGACCACCCAATACGCTATAGACCGCAATCTCCAGCCACAAGGGCAACATGGGCTCGTTGTAGAGGTACCAAGGTATCCCGACAAAGATAACGACAACGAGCCCGAGTACGAATGCTAGCCCGGCGATCATCCGGATTATCTTCATAATCCCTCCTCCTTATGAGATTCCTTACCCGGAATTTCCCACTTCAACTCGCAATGAGGCAATTCTCATCCGTCATCGCTCTTGGTGCTGATGATATGCCCATGTCGCCTGGCTGTCAAGCCCGCCCTGAGCCCCGCGGGGTATGTGGCGCCTTTTCTATCACATCTTCCACCGGAGCCGGGGGCCGGCTACAAAGAGGGGCAACTTCATGGAGATGCTGTTCCGAGGAAATCGTATATGAATAGGTGACAATACACTAGCACCGCACAGGGGTGGTGTCAAGAGGCAATGGTGGAGGCTGGGGATAAGTTGGCTTGCACCAGCGGAGCACCAGACACAAGCCTGTTCAAGAACCTTGTGCTATAATTGGCGAAGCAATGTGGCGCCACTTGCGAATACCCCTCTATTATTTGGTGGTGTCAGCCATCATTGGCTGGGTCTCCTTTGTTTTAGGAGCAAGCTTGATGCTTTCGCTCTTCTTAGCGCTTATCGTTCCACCTTTCATCCTCTTGATTTCGAGGTGGCGGCACGGATAGGCAGGCTTTGCCAGGGAACTCTTAGGAGGTGGATTATACATATCGAGCACCTGTATGCGCGTCACAAAGTGACTAGTATGCTTTTTGTGGTTAGGGGGGAGTTGCGGTAGATTACATACGGAAGTGTTGTGCGTGCGTGAAGTAGTTACAAGGTTGGAAAGGAAGGTTATGCTAGCAAGATAAGGCGCCGCTGTGTGGTATCGAAACGTAGGGGGTAGCAGACATTAGTAGGTGTTCCGCTATCGGATCTTGAAGAATGCCTCGTCGAACTCTGGCCTGCCTATATATTGCCTCATGAAAAACTCCGTCACTGTTTTCCCCCATGCCAGAGGATTACCGGGTAGCTCAACTCCAAGTTCTTTATACGCTTCAACAAGATCCTTGTTGCTGGGCGGACAACCCCTTATTTCCATGCGGTGATTTATCAAAGGGTTCTTGCCATTCTTCTTGACCTGGCATTGGCCAACAAGCAAGGTATGTTTGTGTACTCCCGAAGGCTCCATGATTTTACCGGTCAGTATCTCGATGTCGTCAAAAGGTTTACCCATGCTCGCCATAAGAATACCCGAAACTACGTAATCCATAAAATATGCACAGTATGTGCAGAGGGTTCTATCTATCTTTGGGAACGTGACACCTTTTATTCCCAGCCGTTCGAGAAATAGTTGTATGTTGAATGCCGACTCGTGCGGTTTCAAGGCTGTCTTAATGTCAATCTCCCCTCTGATATTTATATCACGCAGATCAGTAGGGCGCCCCTTGTTTGTAGCTACCAAAGTTATATGGGGGACAGTTTGCGGGTCAATCCCCAAGATTGTTGCCCCTACCTTGTCAGCAGAAATAAGGTCTTTGGAGGCAATAATGATATTTGATCGATGCGCTCTACCGCTAGGAAGGGGCCCTCTTTCCAGGGTATAGATGCCATCTATAATGGTAAAGGATGGTGAAACCATCTCTGGAAATTTTGAAATATGATAATTCAGATCAATACTCTGGTCCGCATTATGACACACCTTCCTGGAGGCCATATTGAGCACACCCTTCAGATTCTTTATCCCAAGGGAAACCAGGGCCTGGCCATGCGTTTTTAGTACCGGCATATCGATAACATAGTCTGCATCAAGGATATTTGTATTAACCGACAACCTCACGTTACCTGCAGTGACCTTCGTAAAAGGTGCTTTGTGTACATCAATTATCTTTACACCATAGCGTCCAGATAGGATATCAAGTCCCATGCCTTTAGCGGCAAGTTGAAGCAGTGACTCGGACTCTTTCTCGGATTCAGTGACACCTTCCACTATAGTAATATCTTTCACCCCATATTCTCCCAGAAGGATCACAACATCCTCAATCAGTCGCGCCGTTGTTAAAACGCCGTACTTTGGAAAATCCACCCCTTCATCCCACCCGCAAATATTAGGTTTGATGACCACCTTTGAACCGGCAGAAACATCTCCAAGACTTCCGGCTAAATCCACCGCTTTCTTCAAAGATTCAAAAGGCTTTTCATACTTCACAACGGCAACATCATACATCCGATTTCCCTCCGTAGTTTCTAATTTGATCGGGGATCTCCCCATACCAAATACTCTGGCTATGAAGCCGCCACTGCCGAAAATTGCGCTACAGACCTGCTGCGGTTGTCTTGTTCACCAATAGGTCCCCTTTTCACCCTCGTGAGCAGCTTCGGCGCACTCTCGCCAAATGTGTAGCCAATTATAGCCATCTCGTTCTTGGGCTGCAAGTTAGGTCCAGCAGACCGCCCAGCCAAATGAGTGTGGGTTCATGAAGTAATTACAACTTTACAGAGGGAGGTTGTGATAGAAAAGTAGGTAAACGGGAAGCCTGCTGACTGTTCACAAGGCCGGCGCTTTCAGGGATGGACTTCTGTTACCGTCCGAGGCATTTAGGTAAGCGACAGTGAACCGCCAAGACGATGTCGCACGCTTTTTTCAGATTTACGCCGACTTCCTTAGTTCTTTTATCAGCGGGCAAAAGCTATGTACGAAAAGGTCACTAGAAGCCCCAAGCCAATTACTCTACGAACTTTACACAGAATTCACACACGTTATCCCCAAAGCCTACAGCCTTGACAATCTCCACGCTGACCGGCCCCCGGCAGACTCCGGGAAAATGCTCTCGATCATCCCTGCCGAGCATAGGCAATGAACCGGATTGGGCTTGGCAAGCCCAGCTGTTACCAGGGTACAGGCACATTCATCGATTCTCAGATAGGCTTTGTTGCCCTGTCTTTCCCAAAGACTGGCGAGATTGAGTCTTTGTAACCGCCGCCGATTCGTAGCATCGCGAAGCTCGTCCACAGTTTCCGGTTGCTTGCCAAGTATTTCTCTACAGTCATCAAGGATTCGTCGAGCACACTTCTGTCCAGCGGCTTTCATCACTTCTTTAGCCAAGGCCATGTTGCCACGATCGGCGAGGGCTTTTTCCACTGCTTCAATCCAAGCAGCATTTAGCATAATAGCCGCTTCTGAGATTTCCTTTCCCTTCATTTCTCTTCCCCCCAAAATGGCGTCTAACAGCGTAGTAGACGAGCTAAGAGTTCACCCAATCCGCTGCAATGCAATAAATAATAAGGCTTGTATCAGTGAGTTTCAATAGCACCAGGCTTTTCAATCCAATGGATGATAGGGAATGAACAAAACGCTATTTTGTTAGCTAACACCTGGAAGCATGGCTGATCCCCTACTGTTGCCTTTCCGGCGGTTGCACTAGTTGCAGTTCACCGCTACAACTGCGGGGAAACGGTGACACAGGCTAGGTGGGAAGGCTAAAGGCAGGGCTAAAAGTTCTGTCTATTGTCCCCCCAGCTCCACCGGGTATTGACAAGGGGGATAATGCATGATATTATAGGTTAAAGATGTTGGATAAAAGGGAAATCTGAATAGGTAGTATT
>SOKG01000272.1 GCA_004376205.1 Dehalococcoidia bacterium
CCCACATTTAGAGATTGTCCTGCCAGTGATTCGCTACCTGCGGATGGTGCCCGCCTTTGTCTTCACCTTTGCCTACCAGAACGGAGCGGCAAACCGTCGTATTGCCAATGTGGACAAGGCGCTAGCGCGGATGCGCATCTGTGCCGTCGTCGGGCTTGCGGTACCAGTGGGGATGATCTTGGCGATCTTGTTCGCCCTATGACTCCTGTGCTTGGCAAAAGGACGCTCACTGTTGCATATTGATTCGCTCAACAGCGTGGTCTTGCCGAAGCAGATGACTGCTCACCGGCATGCTTTGGCTACCACCAGGCTAAACTGCAGGCCGAGGGGCGCTGGTGCAGGCTTTGGTCAAGCCCAACATGACACAAAAGGCCTCCCGCAGCAGTCACTAAGAGAAGGGCGAGGCGCAGGACGCCACCCAGCGGGGCAACGTCAAACCCAATCAGTTGGACGAACGGATGACCGACTTCGAGGCGACTGCCCACGTGGCGTTGGAAGAGAATCCCCAGTGGCTGGAGAAACTTGGCTTCGGTGCTGTCGCGTGGGGGGTAAGGACGGAGCTCCCGCGATAGAGACGCCCTAGAATGCAAAGCAAGGGGCGCTCTGCTGCCGTCGAACTGGAAAGCTACGTCGCCCATCCAGGCGAGGGCGCGCCGCCCGCCATAGGCACGATACCCGAATCTCGCCGTAGGACAAGCCTGCGGCCCCGCGTTCCTCACCTGGTGGCACCAGTTGTGGTGGACAAAGCGGGCGGCGGGCGTTGTTCGTTTGTGCGAGGGTGCCGTCACATTACAATGGGGACAGGGAACCACGAAGCAGGAGATGTTGATGACCGAGAGAACAACCTAAGCAACAACAGGAGGAGGGGTAGCGTGGAGAGAAAAGGATTGTCATTAGCCGAAATACAGGAGATCCCGAAGAACAGCCTGCTCCTGCTGCTCGGGCCCCCAGGAGCGGGGAAATCCACCTTTTGCCACCAGATAGTGCTCAATGGCATAGCCGCGGACAGACCCATCATATTCGTAACCACCGAGCAAAGTCCCAGTGGGGTCAAGGGGCTTTTAAGAGAAAGCGGCATGGGGGAGCCTCCGCCTGGGGCGCTAAGTTTCGTTGATGCCTTCGCTAAGACAGTGGGGCTGGTAACTCCGGAGCGGCCCGACACCATAGACGGCAACTGTAAGGACCTGAACAGCATAAGCGTGGCTATTGCCAGACAACAAGAGAAAATTGGCAAGAGAGATATTCTCCTCGCTTTCGATTCCTTAACGTCGCCCTACCTTTTCAACGACAAGGAAGCGTTCAGATTCATGAGGTTCTGCCTGCTGAAGTTCGCTTCTCAGGAGAACTCCGTATTAGCCTTAGTAGATGAGGGCTGCGGCAAGGAGGAAGACCTAGGAGCCATGATGAGGGTCGCCGACCGTATTATCAAAATGGAAGTGAAAGAGGGTTCAAGGATTACAGCTGTGTTCTCTTCGTCCTTGGCTTTCTTGTCAAGCCTTTCATACCCTTTACCTTGCACAAGTTTATGGGTACGGATTCTCTTAGCCGCGTCAAGAAGCACTTTTCTTTCTTTATCTGTCAGGCAGTCCATTCCTGCTTCCTCTGCCGTGAATTGTAGCATAAGGCTTGTGCGTTTCTATTTGCTATGGCCCCGTGAAACCAAGTTGGCGTAGATAAGCCCCGCACTTCGAAGGGTACGTGGCAGAGGTGATACTATATGCTTCGCCCTTCCACCGCACAGGTGTCCGGACCGAGTGCCCTTAAACGAAGAGCTAGGTATCTACCTACAGATACCTAGCTCTTCGGTAGTCCTTGATATCGGCCGCTCTAGGCCTTACCTATCCTGAACATCTTAGCCCCGCACACCGAGCACACACCCTTAGTTGCTGGCCTCCCATTCTTCATAATCATGCTCACAGTACTCTTCATTTCCCTCTTAGTACGACACTTCATACAATATCCCTGCATTTGCCTGCCTCCATTTTTGGTATGAAGAATAAACCATTCCTTCCCACAATGTCGATAGGACTATAGTCCTATACAACTAACAGGCCCACTCTAATCTATGCGGGAGCAACAAGAGCCCATCCAGCGTCGTTGAGAGTATTCAGCCAAGCCAGGAATTACGTTGAGAAGAAATCTACAGGGACTGTAAGGTTACGGAGATATATCAGGGCACGAATGAAATCCAGAAGTTGATTATGGCGAGAGAACTACTCGGGAAAGCGCTAACGGCTTAGCCGTGGTTTATATTAATTGTCAGTTGCACGTTGTTGGGATGCTGGGGCCCTTTATCCGCGAGTGTAGGTTGAAAAGGCTCACGTCGCGGGTGATTTAGCGCTACACAGGAACTAGCCACAACGAGATTGCCACGGCGCTGACGCTCTTCGCAATGCGATCCTCTTCTCAGCACAGATCTCCCTCCTTGTCATTGTTACGAAAATACCGTTGTACAACGATTTTCATCCTCCGTGCTGCCGATGGCAATCGGCATGGTTGATTGCGAGCGAATCGAAGCAATCTGAGGGGTAGTGCTGAAACCAATACGGGTACAGGACTCACGCATCAAGGAATAACAGGAGGTATTGCACACCGCGCCATGTTTCCGGCGCTCTGCCCACCTGAATGCCGGTGAGAGGCCTAGACAAATAGGCAAAATGCAGGTATCATCGCACATTACTATGATAGTGGAGATGAAAAAGGGTGCCACTCCAGAGGACGTAGATGTCGTCGTGCAGCGTGCCAAGTCGCTGGGAATGAGCGTTCAGTTGAACTTGGGCACCGACAAGACAGTGGTGGCCATACTGGGAAGTAGCACGGGGCAACTGCCCATAGATATCTTCGCCCTGCTCCCTGGGGTGGACAATGTAGCCCGGATTATGAAACCCTATAAGCTCGCCTCCCGTGAATTCAAGCCAGAGGATAGCCTGGTTTCCATCAACGGAATTGAGGTTGGAGGCAAGCGCTTCGTGGTCATGGCAGGGCCTTGTGCCGTGGAGAGCGAGGAGCAGCTTATGAAAGCGGTCGCGGCTGTGAAGGAATCCGGGGCCTGTGTTGTTCGCGGTGGAGCCTTCAAACCACGTACTTCACCCTTCAGCTTTCAGGGTCTGGAGAAGGCTGGCCTGGAGTTGCTGGCATTGGCCAGGGAACGGTTCGGCATACCCGTGATCACCGAAGTGGTGGATCCTCACGACGTCACTCAGATATCCAAGTATGCCGACATCCTCCAAGTTGGCGCCCGAAATATGCAAAACTTCGCCCTGCTGACTGAGATTGGCAAGAGCAAGCGCCCTGTTGTCCTGAAGCGGGGGCTCTCGTCTACTATCACTGAGTGGCTTACGGCGGCCGACTACCTGCTCGCCGAGGGGAATAACCAGGTTATTCTGTGCGAGAGAGGCATCAGAACTTTCGAGGACAGCATTCGCTTTTCCCTTGACATATCTTCCATACCCGTGATTAAGAAAGTCAGCCACTTGCCCATAATCGTAGACCCTAGCCACGCCGCCGGCCATTACTCCCTGGTTCCGGCGATGGCCAAAGCGGCTGTGGCTGCCGGGGCCGATGGACTCCTCATCGAAGTTCACCCCAACCCCAAGGAAGCCTTAGTGGATGGCCTTCAGTCCCTCACTCCGTCAGACTTCGCCAGGTTGATGGAGGAACTCAGGCCAATCGCCAAATCGGTAGGCAGATATATCTAGTCAGGCCATAAGCGTTCCACAACAGCGGAGTTCATCACTACCAATTCATACGAATTGGCTCATTCAACCCGTATATGTCCTCATCTGCTGTGAGCATTCAACTGAAG
>SOKG01000141.1 GCA_004376205.1 Dehalococcoidia bacterium
GGGTACAATATTGAGTTCACCAGGCAGGCTTTTGCTCTCGATAGGATCGAAGAACAGGCATTCCCCGCGGAGGCAGAACTCACTGAAGCGGACATCAGCGCCAACCCGGCGACGATAAGCAATATCAGGCTCTGGGACAACCGGCCGCTGAAGGCTACCTATCACCAGAAGCAAGCGCTGCGTCTCTACTACGACTTCTTTGACATAGATATCGACCGCTATGAAATAGACGGTGAATACCGCCAGGTGATGCTCAGTGCCAGAGAGCTCTACCAGGAGAACCTGGACCCCAAAGCAAAGACGTGGGTTAACCAGCGCCTTGTCTATACCCACGGCTACGGGCTGGCCTTGAGCCCGGTAACCGAGGTCACTGAGGAGGGCGCGCCCATCTTCCACATCGGGGCCATCCCGCCGACGAGCGATTTCGAGGGGTTTCAGATAACGAGGCCTGAAATCTATTACGGGGAGAAGACCAACAATTACATTATCGTCAATACCAATACCGAAGAATTCGATTACCCCCTGGGCGAGGAAAACGTTTACACCGAACATGCCGGCGGCGGCGGGGTAACGCTCAGCTCCTTTTTCCGCAAGGTGGCCTATGCCTGGCAGTTCGGCGATTTTAACATCCTCATAAGCGCCGAGATCAACTCCGATAGCAGGATGCTTTACCACCGCAACGTCCAGGAGCGAGTGAAGCACGCTGCTCCCTTCCTCCAGGTCGACGATGACCCCTATATAGTGATCACCGAGGAAGGCAGATTGGTCTGGATACAGGATGCCTACACCTGGAGCGATAGATATCCCTACTCCGAGCCTCTCCCTGATGGCACCAACTACATCCGCAACAGCGTCAAGGCAGTCGTCGACGCCTATGACGGCTCGGTGACCCTGTACGTTGTCGAACCGGATGACCCCGTGGTCCAGACCTATTGGGCGATCTTCCCCGATCTGTTCACCCCGGGGGAGGAGATGCCCCCGGACATCAGGGCACACCTGCGCTATCCTCAGGACATGTTCTTGAAGCAGGCGCAGGTGTACCAGAAATACCATATGACAAATGCGAGGGCTTTCTACGAAAAAGAGGACCCATGGGCAGTCCCTGAGGAGATATATCAGGGCACGGCGCAGCGGATGGAGCCGTACTATGTCATTATGCGGCTCCCCGACGAGGAGAAGGAAGAGTTCCTGCTCATGCTACCGTTCACCCCGGAGAAAAAGAAGGTCGCAACCGCCTGGCTGGCAGCGCGCTCCGACGGCGAGAACTACGGGAAACTGCTGGCATACCTTCTGCCAAAGGCAAAAGAACCATCAGTCGACGGTCCTATGCAGGTGGAGAACCGCATCGAGCAGGATACCGACATCACAGAGCAGTTCGCCCTTTGGGGCCGCGGTGGCTCCACAGTGCTTCGTGGAAATCTGCTGATGATCCCCATCGAGGATTCGTTCCTCTACGTGGAGCCGGTATTCCTGCAAGGGGCAGCGGGGGGAGTGCCGGAGCTAAAGCGGGTGATTGTTGCTACCAAGGATCGCATCGCTATGGAGCAGACGCTGGACGAGGCGCTGGCCGCTGTCTTCGGCGAGGCAGAGATCATGCAAGCAGAGTTCATGGGTGCACCAACAAGCGGCCTTGAGCCCCTTGTGGTTCAGTTCACAGATCAATCAATGGGCACCGTCGCCACCTGGTCATGGGACTTCGGCGATGGACAAACGTCTGATGAGCAGAACCCATCCCATACCTATCAAAGCGCGGGAATCTATACTGTGTCTCTGACCGTCACCGGACCAGCGGGCTCGGAACCAGAGACCAAGACCAACTACATAACGGTGACCACCGGAGCTGATATTGCGGACTTGGTAGACCAGGCGCGGCAGCTTTATGATGATGCCCAGTCGTGTCTCCAGGCAGGCGACTTGGGGTGTTACCAAGAGAAGATAGAAGCCATAGCGGCTCTTCTGGAGCAAATAGAGGAGCTGTTGGCAGAATAGGTAAGGTATGACCAACTGGCAGGCGCTGGAGAAGAAATACTTTATGACTACCTTCAAACGCATGCCCCTGACCCTGGACCAGGGTCAGGGGGCGCGGGTGTGGGATGAGCAGGGAAAGGAGTATCTGGACTTCACAGCGGGCTGGGGGGTGAATAGCCTGGGGCACTGCCATCCAGCGGTGGTGGGCGCTGTCAACCTGCAGGTCAGAACGCTGATCCAGGCATCGAACCAGTTCTACACAATTCCCCAGATAAAACTCGCGGAGCTGCTGGTGGGGAATAGCTGCCTCGACAGGGTCTTTTTCTGCAACAGTGGCGTCGAGGCCACCGAGGGCGCAGTGAAGCTGGCACGCAGGTACGGTAAGCTCCATCTGAACGGTGCCTATGGGGTGGTCACCGCGATTAACTCCTTCCACGGGCGGACGTTGGCCATGACTGCCGCTAGCGGACAGCGCAAGTTCCAGGAGCCTTATACTCCGGTTCCCGCCGGTTTCGTCAATGTGGATTACAACAACGTCAACGCTGTTAAAGAGGCAGCCAACTCTCAGACCTGCGCCGTCATGCTGGAGCCAATACAGGGCGAAGGCGGCGTGAACATCCCCGATGACGACTACCTCAAGGGTGTGCGAGATTGGTGCGACGGGAAGGGTCTTCTGCTCATCCTCGACGAGGTGCAGACAGGGATAGGGCGCATCGGGACTCTTTTTGGCTACGAGCAGTTTGGCATCGAACCCGATATCATCACCCTGGGCAAGGGACTCGGCGGAGGCGTACCCATCGGGGCGTTCCTGGCGAAGGAGAAGGCGTCTGTCTTTGCCCCGGGGGAGCATGGCTCCACCTTCGGTGGCAACCCGCTGGCTTGCGCTGCGGCCTATGCCACCTTGCACTTTATCATCGATGGTGATATACCAAGTAGGGTCAAGCAGACCGGGGCTTACCTGATGTCCAAGCTCGAGAAACTCGCAACTAAATTCGATTTCATTGCCGAGGTAAGAGGCCGCGGGCTTCTGGTAGCCGTTCAGTTCGACCGCGACCTCTCCGATGAAGTGGTAAGAGCTTGTCTGGAGCGCGGGCTCTTGCTTAATCCGGTGAAGCCCAACGCTATTCGCTTTATGCCGCCGCTGAACATAACCAGGAGAGATGTCGATGAAGCGATAACGATATTGGATCCTGTACTAGCGGAAGTTGGCAAAGAAATGCAGAAAGACGGTGGGAGTGACCGGCATCAGCGAACAATCTCGGAGGAAGGCAATTGAAGGAAAAGGTGGTATTGGCCTATAGTGGTGGACTCGATACCTCAGTGGCGATCAAGTGGGTCGCTGAGAAATACGATATGGATGTCGTTACCCTGAGTATAGACTTGGGGGTGGAAGGGGATTTCGAGTCAATTCGGCAGAAGGCGCTCAAGGTGGGAGCAGTCAAAGCGCAGGTGGTGAATGCCAGGGATGCTTTCATCAACGATTACGTCTTCCCCGCCCTCCAGGCCGACGCGATATACGAAGGGCAATACACGCTGGCCACCGCCCTCGCCCGCCCGCTGATAGCCAAGCTCCTGGTGGATACCGCTCGCCAGGAAGGAGCAACGGCAGTGGCTCACGGCTGCACCGGCAAGGGCAATGACCAGGTCAGGTTCGATGTGAGCGTTGCTGCCCTTGCCCCCCAGCTCAGGGTCATCGCGCCGGCTCGGGAATGGGGCATGACCAGAGAAGGGACGATCGACTACGCCCAGCGCCGCGGAATCCCGGTGCCGGTCACTGTAGCCAGCCCTTACTCCCTAGACGAGAACCTCTGGGGTAAGA
>SOKG01000091.1 GCA_004376205.1 Dehalococcoidia bacterium
TGGAGGAAATACATGGGTGTGAAAATCTATAATCATTATAGAATTGTTACAAGGTTGTGACAGAATCGTAACAGGATTATAACAAGGTATAGACGAAGGAACAAGGATAATGTATAATTGCGTTGCTGGAGGTATAGATGTCCGTATCTGGTCAGGGTGCAGGGGAAGAGCGTGCTAACCCTGGAGCCTCGGCAGACACAACCGCCGAGGCTGTTGATTTCTTGCGGGGGAAGCCATCCTTGATAACCTTGTCCTTGGAGGAGATGGCGGCAATGGCGAAAAAGCTGCGCCGTCATGTCATCGAGATGACCGGGAAGGCAGGGAGTGGACATCCTGGGGGCTCGCTTTCTGCTGCTGAGATCGTCACAGCCCTTTACTTCAAGCATTTGCGCCATAACCCGGCGAACCCACGGTGGCAAGATCGTGACCGATTTGTCCTAAGCAAAGGTCACGCTGCTCCACTCCTCTACGCGGCGCTTGCTGAGAGCGGATACTTCGATGTGGATGAACTCGCCACCCTGAGGACTCTAGGTAGCTGTCTGCAAGGTCACTGCGATATGACCACTACCCTGGGGGTGGAGATATCTTCGGGTTCACTAGGTCAGGGGCTCTCCTTCGGCATCGGCATCGCGCTCGCTGGCCGCCTTGATAGACGAGACTATCGAGTGTACGTACTATTGGGTGATGGGGAATGCGATGAAGGACAGGTTTGGGAAGCAGCCATGGCTTCAGCCCACTTCAAACTCGATAACCTCGTCGCTATCATTGACCATAATAAACAGCAAATCGATGGCTGGAACCGCGATGTGATGAACATCGAACCCTTGGCTGACAAGTGGAAGGCCTTTGGCTGGCACACCACGGAGGTTGATGGACACGACCTCTCTCAATTGATCACGGCCTTTGATGAGGCAACGCAGGTTAAGGGAAGGCCTACTGCTGTTATCGCCCACACTATCAAGGGCAAGGGGGTTAGCTTCATGGAGAACAACCCTGAGTTTCATGGCAGGGCTCCCACTGCTGCAGAGGTGGAGAGGGCGCTTGAGGAGCTGAAGTAGCCGTGGAGCGGAGCACCAGGGAAGCCTATGGGAAAACCCTTGTGGAGCTGGGCGAGGAAAACCCGGATATCGTTGTCCTTGATGCCGATCTCTCCAAGTCGACGATGACCAGGCTCTTCGCTGAGAAGTTTCCGGGGAGGTTTTTCGATTGCGGTATTGCTGAACAGAATATGATCAGTATTGCCGCCGGCCTCGCTGCGTCAGGCAAAACGGTGTTTGCCAGCACTTTTGCTGTCTTTGCCCCCGGACGTTGCTTCGATCAGATACGAATGAGCGTAGCCCAACCGGGTCTAAACGTTAAGATAGTCACCAGTCACGGGGGGATCACTGTAGGTGAGGATGGCACCTCACACCACGCTATTGAGGACCTGGCACTAGCCTGTTCGTTCCCCGGTTTCAACGTGGTTGTCCCTGCTGATGCGGCAGAGGTAGCTCAGGCGGTGAGGGCAGCGGCTGAGACTTACGGGCCTTTCTACATCAGGCTTACCCGCCCCAAGACGCCGCTGGTTTATCCCCCTGACTATCAGTTCAACTTGGGAAAAGCAGCGACCTTGCGGAAGGGTAAGGATGTCACTGTCATTGGCATAGGGATTATGGTGGCTTCTGCCCTAGAAGCGGCGCAGAACCTGGCCCGGGATGGCATTGACTGCCGCGTGCTTAGTGTGTCCACACTGAAGCCTTTGGATGAGGATGCTATAGTGAAGGCAGCGCGAGAGACGGGCGCTATCGTCACCGCCGAGGAGCATATACGTCGGGGCGGCCTGGGTAGTGCCGTGGCTCAGGTTGTAGCTGAACAGCAGCCGGTTCCTATGTCCTTCATCGCTATCAACGATACCTATGCTAAGTCGGGGAGCCCCGGGGAGTTGCTGCAAGAGCACGGGCTCACGGCAGCCAGAATCGAGGACGCTGCTCGTTCATTAGTTCTCGAGAAGAACAAATAAGGGTCAGCGTTACCCCAGGGCTGGAGTATCCCTTGGAGACACGGCTTGAGAAGCCGGCCAAGTCTACTGGCCTGAGGCTTCTTCTTCCTCCTCTTCCTCGTCGAATTCTTCATCGCTGAAAATGCCGGCTTCATGTCCCTGATATACTGTGACAATGAAGTCATCTCGGGCAACATCTGCTGACATCACCAACTCTTCGTCCACGTGATCAATAAGGTCCTGAATGTCATCTGCTGCCACCTTTTCAACGACGCAAAGAGTGGCATAGACTATTGATGGGGTGAAGTGGAGGTCCACCCTTCCCACTCGCTCGTCACCGTCAGTAACAAGGTAAACCTCGGAATATGGGGTACGGCACTCCCTTTCGAACCGATAGTCTGCCATGATGCTCCTCCTTTTCTATTTGTCATGCTCTTTGCGCCTAGGGACGAACCTGTCCATTGCCTAGTACTATCCATTTATAGGTAGTGAGCTCCTTAAGCCCCATAGGACCACGGGCGTGGAGCTTCTGGGTGCTGATACCTACCTCTGCCCCCAGCCCAAACTGGCCGCCGTCAGTGAAGCGAGTGCTGGCATTCACGTAGACACAGGCAGCATCAACCTCGTTCAGAAACCTCATTGCTGCTGCATAGTCCTCTGTCACGATGGCTTCGGAGTGCCCCGAGCCGTAGTATTCGATGTGTTCCAGTGCCTCATCGAGGGAACCGACCACCTTGATGGCGGCAACTAATGCCAGGAACTCCTTGCCCCAGACTTCGTCGTTAGCGGAAACGACCTTGAGCGATGGCAAGGTCTGTATGATCTCCAGTGCTCGCTGATCACAATGCATCTCTACTCCTGCCCCACCCCACTCGGTCGCGATTCTAGGCAGGTAGCTCTGTGCTACGTTGGCGTGAACCAAGAGGGTGTCGAGAGCATTGCATACTGTGGGGCGCTGTACCTTGGCATTATAGGCAATGGCTACTGCTTTGTCGAGGTCAGCGCTGCTGTCGACGTAGGTATGACAGACGCCGATTCCACCGGTGACAACAGACATGGCGGCATTTTGTGCTACATAATTGATCAACTCTGCCCCGCCGCGGGGGACGATCAGGTCAATGGTATCTCTCATCTTGAGCATTTGTCCTACCAGGGCGCGGTCGGTGGATTCGATGAACTGCACAGCTCCTTGGGGAACACCGGCCTGGTAAGAGGCATTCTGTATTACCTTGGCTAGAGCCGAGTTAGAGTGTATTGCCTCTTTGCCACCGCGCAGGATGACGGCATTACCAGACTTGAGGCAGAGTATAGAGATGTCGACGGTGACGTTGGGGCGGCTCTCATAGATAGCCCCAATCACCCCCAGGGGCACTCGGCGCTTGCTAATCTGAAGGCCGTTGGGGAGGGTGCGCATTTCGAAGGTCTCCCCTACTGGGTCGGGAAGAGCAGCAACGTTGCGAACATCCGATGAGATTGCTTGGATTCTCTCTGAGGTCAGGAGGAGCCGATCGAGCATGGCAGCACTCATGCCTGCCTTTTCGCCCTCAGCGTAGTCCAGGCGGTTGGCTGCCAGAATGGTCTTCTCATTGGCTATGAGCTCATCAGCGATAGAAAACAGGGCCTTGTTCTTGGTATCCGTGGCGAGATACGCCAGCTTCTTCGAGGCAGCTTTGGCAGCTTTGGTTTTGACCTCAACCTCATTCATGGCAGGCTGCATTTCCCGTTCCTTTTTGATATTCAAAGCATAACCAGGTTATTGCGGTGCACGATTTCAGTGCCGTACTCGTGGCCCAA
>SOKG01000122.1 GCA_004376205.1 Dehalococcoidia bacterium
CCACATCGGGGCCCGAGGTGGC
The DNA here is from genome assembly GCA_004376205.1 of Dehalococcoidia bacterium. GTDB lineage: Bacteria > Chloroflexota > Dehalococcoidia > SZUA-161 > SZUA-161 > SOKG01. The sequence continues at coordinate 23 of SOKG01000122.1, forward strand.
ATCGAGCAGGGCAGCGCTGTCCCGCACCGAGCGCGTCAGTGCATGATCGATCGTAAGTCCACCAAGGATGTCACCGTAATCAGGTCCCAGCGGGTTGCGCGCCCGCGTGGGCTTGAGGCCAAAGAGCCCGCAGCACGAGGCCGGAATACGTATCGAGCCGCCGCCGTCGGCGCCATGCGCCGCGGGAACCATCCCGGCGGCCACCGCGGCAGCCGAGCCTCCGCTGGAGCCGCCCGGCATCCGCCCCGTGTCCCAGGGGTTGCGAGTGGGGCCGAACAGACGTGGCTCCGTGGTCGGCATAAAGCCGAACTCAGACAGGTTGGTCTTCCCCAGGGTAATCAGTCCCGCGCGCTTCAGCCGTATCACCAGCTCGCTGTCGTGATCGGGCACAAAGTCACGCAGGAAGGTCGACCCAAACGTCAAGCGCACCCCGGCGTAGGAGGCATATATGTCCTTGAGCAGGAAGGGCACGCCGGTGAAGGGTCCGTCGGGCAGTTCGCCTTTGGCTATCGCGCGCGCCTGTTCATACATCGGCGTGATTACTGCGTTGAGGGTGGGGTTCAGGCGCTCGATCCGCTCGATGGCGGCGTCCACGAGCTCTATCGGCTTGACCTCTTTGCGCCGCACCAACTCGGCCTGGGCGGTGGCATCGAGGTCGACGAATGCGTCCAGCTTCGCCATGGTTTCCACCTCCTAAGAATACGCAGCATTTTGCCAAGGTGGGTCCAGCAGAATATAAGCAGCGAGCATCTACGCTGAACGATCTGGACGGGTCGAAGACCCGCGACGAAGATCCCTCTCTCGAGAGAGCAATTTGGGACAAGTCGAACCAAGCTGCTGGCAGGAGCATCTGAACGACGCTACCACGGAGCCCTTATATCACTGTCGTCAACCTTTGTCAACGTCCTATCCCTGTGGCATAGTCTCTCCTTCGGAGAAGAGCCAGCGATGGCTCTCTACCAGGCGATTGACAAAGCTTCGAAGACTAAAGTAACATGGTGAAGACATCGTGAAGAAGTGCTAATGGAACTCCGTGGCTATACCTGGGATGACCTAGGCAAATTAAGGGATGAGGAGGTGTATTAATGGGGGAGAGGATTCTTGTTGGCGGCAATGAGGCTGTGGGCTGGGGAGCGATGAGCGCTGGCTGCCAGTGCTTTTTCGGCTACCCGATAACGCCCCAGAATGAGATCATAGAGCTTCTTGCGCGGGAGATGCCCAAAAGGGGCGGGGTCTTCGTCCAATCTCAGTGCGAGACCGGGACGATAAACATGCTCTTTGGTGCTGCTGCCACCGGGGTCCGAGTCATGACCTCAACCTCAAGCCCGGGCTGGGGACTGATGCAGGAGGGCATGTCTAGTCTCGTTGCTGGCCGTCTCCCCTGTGTGGTGGTCCTGGTGCAGAGGGTAGGGCCCGGGGTCCAGAGGGTGGAACATGCCCAGATGGATTACAACAGCGTCACTAAGAGCGGCGGCGGCGGGGGGTACAAGAACATCGTTCTGGCTCCAGCCTCGGTTCAGGAGACCCACGACCTGATGCAGCTCGCCTTCTACCTGGCTGACAAGTACCGTAACCCTGTGGTAGTGCTGACCGATGGTCTCATCGGTCATGTGGCCGAGCCCCTGGAGATCAAGACCCTGGACTTTGGCCCGCTTCCAGAGAAGGACTGGGTAGTGACCGGCGAAGGCAGGCACAAAGATGGGAAGTATCGCGCGCATGGTAGTAGTTTCAATCCTATAGAGGGCGAGAGCTATGTACCTTACCTCTGCGGCTTGAGGGAGAAATACCAAGCGATGGAGTCTGAGCTGAGGTACGAGGAGTATGAGACAGAGAACGCTGAGCTCCTTCTTGTAGCCTATGGATACTGTGCCAGGGTCGCCACGGAGGCGGTAGACATGGCCCGAGCCGAGGGGCTCAAGGCGGGGCTGCTGCGGCTGATAACCCTCTGGCCGTTCCCATACCAGGTGGTGCGGGACAAAGCGGCTCAGGGGTGCAGGTTCCTGGTGGTTGAGGACAGCCTGGGGCTGATGGTCGAGGATGTCAGGATGGGGGTTGAAGGAAAGGCTGAGGTTCACTTGGCAGATGTAACCTTCCGCCATACCATCACGGAGGAGGGGATGATCATGCCGGCAAGGGTATTGGAGGAGATAAGGAGGTTGCTGTGAACGAGGAGACAAAAGCGGTAGCGAAGGAAAGGGTTGTGGGAAGGCCAGCACTATTGGCGGGGGAGTGGTGGTCGGATTTTCTGTGGGAGTTGTTTTGCCCCGGCTGCCAGACTCCCGTAGTGGCGCGTATCATTGCTGAGGCCCTTGATGAGTTAGGCATTGGGGATAAGGCCATCATGGTTGCCGGTGTTGGCTGCCATGGCATGCTGCTAGGGGGCGTCGCTCTTGATAGGGTGCACGCTCTCCACGGCCGTGGCCCGGACGTAGCCACCGGGATCAAGCGTAACTTGCCCGACATCATTGTATTCACCGTCCAGGGAGATGGGGACTGCATCGCCATCGGGGCTGGCTCCTTGATCGGTGCTGCAACCCGAAGCGAGAAGATCACCATTATCATGATAAACAACACCAACTACGGCACCACCGGCGGCCAGCTGGCGCCTACCACCCTCATAGGGCAGGTAACCACCACCACCCCCCAGGGAAGAGACCCCAACGTGGAAGGCTACCCAGCGCATGCTGCTGAGCTTGTAGCTACATTCAAAGGGGTGTCCTATAGTGCCCGAGGGGCGCTACACACCGCCGCCAATTACCAGCGGACAAAAGGATACATTAAGACTGCCTTCCAGAAGCAGCTAGACGGGGCTGGCCTCAGCTTCGTCGAGGTTATCACCGCCTGCCCTCCCAATTGGCACCTGACCCCGGTGCAGAGTCTGGCCTGGATACAGGAGCAGGTAGTCCCTGAATTCCCCTTGGGCGAGTTCAAAAACGGGGGCTCAAGTTGAATAGCAATTATGGGGAGGAAAGGCATGGAACAGGCTAAGATGTCAAGAGGCGAAGTAATTATGGCTGGAATCGGTGGCATGGGTGTCCTCGTGGCCGGGCAGGTCCTCGTAGAGGCAGCTTTCCAGCGGTATGAGCATGTATCCTATGCCCCCTCCTATGGTTTCGCCAAGCGCGGCGGACTTTGTCAGTGCATCGTTATCTTCTCCAATGAAAAGATCTCGTCTCCGCTTCTGGATCAGGCGCAGGTGGTAATGCTTCTCGATAGCTCCCAGTTTGGGGCCCTTGAGCCCAGGGTGCGCCCCGGCGGGCTCATCATTGCCGAGAAGGCCGGGCTGAGTGCTGAGAGGGGGAGGGAGGACTACAAGCTCTACGCGATCCCAGGCATGGAAATTGCCGTCAGCATGGGCTCGAGCGTGATCAACAATCTGATCTTGCTCGGGGCCTACGTTGCGATTACAGGATCGGTCTCCCCGGAAATCATCGAGGAGGGGCTCCGCAGGAAGTATGAGGCCAATGAGAAGGTATTGGTGAGGAATTTGGATGCCTTCGGGCGCGGGCTCGCACTGGGGAAAACTGCAAAATAGTGCCCCGATTTCTTCGGGGGTGGGTGTGAAAGGGAGAGCAACGGCGTTTAAGGTGGTCGATGTTCTTGGGTTCTCCGGGATGGTTGACTACGAGGAGATGTTCAAGCAGGCCGGGGTCGAGGTGGAGCTGGTGAAGAACTTCTGCTCGCTGGAAGCCACCGAGGATGAGATCATCGCCGCGGTGGGAGATGCTGACGCCGTCATTACG
>SOKG01000312.1 GCA_004376205.1 Dehalococcoidia bacterium
TTTGACGACGATAACGTCACCCGTCACTCCCAGTCCAACCGCGATTCCTTTACTTTCTTTTGGCGATTCTGTCCAATGGGCCGGACTTTCCCTTGCTATTACCAGATACGAGGTTACACAAACTTGTCCTGGAGGATCGGGGAAACCTGCTGATGGTGCGAAGTTTGTAATTGTCTACGTCCAGGCTCTTAATGCCAGTGCCGATGTGATTGAGGTCCCGTCTCTCCAATTTCAACTGGATGGTTATGAATCTGGGCTGGGGGCAGGTTTCCCTTGTCGATACAACGACCAAGCTTTTGGGAATGCGTGCTGGCAGTGGTCTGGTAAGCTGTACCCGGAGGTGGCTTGCGAGGGTTGGGAGCTATTCGAACTACCTGCGACCTTCCCATTAGATGATTCCTCCGTACGTATATTCAGGTACACTTTATCTCCAGGAGAAATCCAGGCTGCCGAATGGCTCTTGCTGGGCGACTGAAACTACAAACCAACACCGTCCCAGTCCAAGCGGCTGAACCGCCTAATATCTCAATGGACCCGAGATTCGGTCGAATTTACGCAAGACTTAAATTCGATGCCAAGGTTGAGGACGGGCCGCTCATCTCGTACCGTTAGGCGCAAGCCATGCGCCTGTAGACAGGAGGCACCAGCTATGACGCTCGTGCTTACAGAGTTAAGTCCCTTCGGAATCGCCATGGCGGCCGACACCGCGGTCACTACCTCCATCTCCGCCACTGGTGTGGCCTTTGCACAGCCCAACGCAGCAACAAAGCTCCAGGTCATAGATCCGCTCCAAGCGGGGGTGGCGTGTTGGGGGCTCGGCGAGATCGCTGGCCAAGCCAGCGATGGGTGGCTTTCCGGCTTCATCGATGGGAACGCTGATGCACCCGATCTTGACGACTTCGCCAACAGACTGGCCTGGCAACTCAACGACCAAGTAGGGGAGAACCCTGAAGGAACGAATAGGCTCGGGTTCCACATTGCCGGTTTCGTCGATCACAACGGACGGAGGCTGCCCAGCTTCTACCATGTGCATGATGGGCCAAGCACCGCCCTCGAAGCTCGCGGCGAGCACGTGAACCCCCATAGGTTTAACGCGAATCATGACATGCCCCCTGCGGCATTCAGCGCCGCAGCTGAACAGGGCCGGGGCTGGATCACTCGCAATGGTGACTACCAGCTCTACGCAGCCATGTTCCAGAAACTGGAGGAGTTCTTCCTGAGCTTGAGGGCCTTAGGTATCGTCATTCCAGATTCTCAAGATGTTGGGGACAGGGCCAGCTATCTCGTCTTCCAGATTCGGACCATCGCGAGTCTATACCGTCTGAGCAACCTTCTCCCCGGAATTGGCGGAGGAATCACCTACCTGGCAATAACTACAGAAGGGATCCATAGCCTTGGCATACGGTACTTCTAGGACGACTTATCTTGAGCCTAATAATAGTCAGGGAGCCTTTGATCCAGCTGGAGCGCTTCGATGACATGCAGAGATGAAGTCCTGACTGCGGCCAGAGAAATCGCAGGGAGGAAGGGTGTCAATAAGTTCTCGCCACAGGAGGTTGTGGACCACATGTGGCGTTCGGGGTCGCGTTACAAAGAATCAACCATTCGTACTCATGTAACATCCAGAATGTGTCGAAATGCCCCTAAGTATCATGCGACTAAGTACGACGATTTCGAGCGAGTTGACTATGGTACGTACCGACTTGTCCGTACTCAAGCGCGGCGAGACCGGGAGCCCTCCGACATGCCCCATAGGCCGCCATCGAGAGCCGAATTAATCATCCAGGCAGAACGCATGCTTCTCGAGGCCCCTCAATTCAGATCCTTGTGCAGAGGTAGGAGATATAAGCTCATATCTGTGGACGCCAGAGCTGGCAATTTGCACGTGTTGTTCAAATCCGGAAGAACGCGCCGCCTTGCTGTGGATGACATTATTGCGATTCTCAAGGAGCTCTACATTGTTCGGACAATGCCAAGAAACTACTTCCGAAGTCCCGAAAAATCACTTCGCGTATTGGGACGTTCATACTGGCATGCTCCGGGGGCAGCCCTGTTGGCCATTCTCCCGCGATTAGATTCGGATGTTAGAGTGGATCGGCAGTGTGGATTGTTTCTAGCAAGTTGAAAGTCGGCTCCCTAACGTACTCGCTGCAGCGGACCCGGCCTGCGCTCGATAATCCAGTGAAAGTGTTTCAGCCGGGCCGCTGATCTCATGGCTAGTTCGGCGGCCTGACTCCGCCTGCCAAGTATCTGCGGAGGATGCCCATCCTTGATGGTTTACGACTTGTTCAATCAGCTCGCTCTCGAGATCGAGGATGTAGCGCAAGACTTGGCCTCATCAGGACTGGCCACTCCAATCCTCAGAGTGGCTGACTGCGGCTGTGGGAATGGCTTCAGCACTCTTTCTCTGCTCACCGTATTAAGTGCCAAGCAGGTGCTAGGGATCGACCAGAATTCCGATGCCATTCGTCTAGCGAAGGCCACTCTCGAGTGTTTGCGCTCCTCCGCGCGTTCCATCGCTCCCGAGACACATAAGTGCAAGGCTGTTGCCGGGTTCTTTGCGGCACTCTCTCGCGATCCAGTGATTTCCTTCCACGTAGGGGACATCCTCACCGGGGAAGACTTGCCCAACGACCAAGACCTTGTCTACTGCAGAAAGGTTCTCGCACCAATCCACGAGGGGGAATTTAACAATCCGATCGATGGCCCCAATGCTGTCCAAGTCGCACTGGAGATTCTTTCCCGCACAATCAAGCCGACTGGCCATCTCTTGCTGGTCGAGAAAAAAGCCAGAGACTTCCGGCCCTTTCTTGAGAAGGCCTCCCTGAATATTGTGAGAACGGCATATTATGAGCGCGGTGATATCGGCACAAAGGGAAGGATCGTCCTGTACAAGACGCGGTATGTCGCATATCTCTGCGCAAAAGACTAGGGCCGCTGAGCCCAAAGCAGTTGTGCTCGATTCTGGCTTCCTGAGCGGGGGATCTAACGTACGCTCATCTGAGTTCTTTTCAAGCGAGAAATGTGCGTAGGAATGGTCTCCCCGAGGCAAACCATTTACAATACCAACAATGAAGGAGGTTCACTATGAGTAGGAAAGAGGATGATGAAAAGGCGTATAGAACCTATGATGATATTGTAGGCCGTTCCATTCGCAGAGGTACAAGAAAAGCAATAAAAGCCCTAACTTTTGGCTTGCTTGGCGGAAAGGACCCAATGAAGGAATTAGCCAAAGATGCTGCAGAAGAGCTTGTTACAAAGGCTGTGCCCAGGAGCATGGAAAACGACGATTAAGGCGGCTGTCTGACAGAGCTTATGTATTGAATCTAAACTGAAATGCAAGGTTGCCGCATGTGTCCTGGAGATTCTAGCCACACGCAAGTTGTTACGAAGCGCTGCTTTGCATCGGGGTGGAAAATATTCCTACTGCTCACTCTTTAGCTGTGGGGAAGCTATTCCTATTGTCTTCGCCTTTTTCCTGGCGTCCTCATCCAATATCTACCGCATTTGGCAAATACTTCTGGGTCGGTGATCTGCCGAGTATGGCTTCAAACCTTTCTGTTAGTTTTTCCCTAAGATCCGTAATGTTCTTATACTCAGGCACATTATGCACTGCAAGGTCAAAATGTAGTGATGTGCCTCGTTTGCGGTAGAGAATCGGCCTCTTATTCATTGCATGGGCGTAGCCCACTTCGTAATAGACATTCGGTCGTTCCCCCGTGAGGTCTGCTATCAAGAACTCGGCCCGATTAATCTGGTCGAGC
>SOKG01000192.1 GCA_004376205.1 Dehalococcoidia bacterium
CTTGATGGGCGTCTCCAAGTACCTCAAAGAACGTAAGCCGTCGGCGCGAATAGTGGGTATAGAACCCGAGCTGGACCACAAAATCCAAGGGCTCAAGAATATGCACGAATCCATCGTCCCCCGTATTTTTCGCAAGGATGCCCTGGATGATCAGCTCACCATCCCGGATGAAGAGGCATTTGAAAACACCAGGTTACTCGCGACAAGAGAGGGTCTGTTCGTAGGAATGTCAAGTGGAGCGGCGTTAGCGGGGGCGCTGAAGGTTGCCAGGGAGATGAACTCCGGCACGCTGGTGGTACTTCTGCCAGACCGTGGTGACCGCTATTTGAGCACTTGCCTCTTCATGTCTACCTGCGCCAAGTGCCCGCCGTAGGCTATGTCCCGCCCTCCGCTACGAATTCATGGTAGTCGGCAAATCGGCGCAGGGCGCGGCAGGCTCCGCGCAGGGTTGTATAAGCGGGGATGCCCGCTCCCACCAATTCCCTGACATACGTTTCGGGCTCGTCGGTCTTACTCTCATCCGTCACGGCGAGGACTATCGGCTTGCCCCCCTTCTGAGTCACGTTTAAGATACACTCCCTGAACTCGGCCATTCTATGGCCCCATATTTTGGGAAAGAACTCAGCGCTCATATGCAAAATGATAATGTCTATTAGAGGGTCAGCCGCCAGCAGTTCGAAGGTCCGCTGTAGAGTAGAAAGCTCCGCAAACACCATGGGTATATCCAACGGGTTCATCACACCCTGGTTTACCAGGGAGACAAACTCAAGCAGCCCCGCTCTCGTCTGTGGTGAGATGGCCGGCATTTCAAGCCCCTCCTCGGCACAGATATCCCCGGTGGCTACGCTATCGCCTCCGCCGGCTCCCAACACCGCCACCCGCTTGCCCGGCGACGGCTTCAAACGAAGGAGGGCCATGGTGACTTCGGCCATCTCCTCAATCGAGTCCACTCTTATCGCCCCTGTCTGCTCGAAGAAGGCATCCCAAATCTGCCTATCTCCCGCCAGGGAGCCGGTGTGCGATGAAGCCGCCCTCGCCCCTGAGTACGTCAGGCCGCCCTTCCAGATAACGACCGGTTTCGTCGGGTTTAGCTGCCTCACCAGCTTGGCAAATCTCTCGCCATCCTTCATACCCTCGAGATACATACAGATGATCCGGGTTTCGGGATCAGTGGCGAGGTACTCCAGGAAGTCGGTAGCGTCCATCATGAGCGCGTTTCCGTAGCTTATCACCTTGCTGAAGCCGATCCCGCGGTGTGGCCCATGCAGCAGGTATATACGCGCATGCCCCCCGCTCTGGGAGAGGAAAGCGACCGGACCCTGCACCAGCTCGACCTCCTCGAACATTTTCATGCGGATGGAGGGTATATGGAAGCCCATGCAGTTCGGCCCTATTACCCGAAGGCCTCCCCTTAGTGCTATCTCCCGTATCCTCTTTTCCAGCCTCTTTCCCTCCGCTTCTCCCGTCTCACCAAAACCGGAGCTGAGTATCTGCACATTGAGTGCCCCGGCTGCTATGCAGTCTTCCAGCACCTGAGGCACCGCAGCAGCCGGCACGCCTATTATGACAAAATCCAAAGGCTCAGGGACCGAAGTTACACTTGGATACGCCTTGACCCCGTCGATTACATCGGCCTTAGGATTGACGGGATATATGCGTCCCTGGAACTCCGATTCTCGGAGAATTCGAAAGAGCCTCGACCCCGTGTACCCAGGGTGATACATGTGCTCGCTTCTCGAAACGCCGACGATGGCGATCGTTCTTGGGGGAAAACCTTGTCCCAACCCCACGTCTCTTGTCATACCGTTCTCCTCTCGTTCCAAAAGGGTTCACGGTGGCATCAAGCGCTACTTTAATTATGAAGAAAGCCTGAGTGGATTTCAACGTTCGCTCAAGAGTTAGCACTTGGGCTCAAACGGGAGGGGTGGAGGTCTTGAGTCTTGAGTAACCTTCCCAAATTGAGATGAAAACGGTGGGTTTCGCTATGCTGCACCCACCCTACTATTTCTCCGCAGGAATCTCTCAAGTTGAGGCCGGTGCTATGGATCCGCAGTCAGGGACGTATGGTGTAACGTTTGCCAGGGGGTTGTCGGGCCAGTGAAGGCAGCAACTCGTACCGGGGCAAAGGTCTTGCGATGGATGGGGCAGGGGCCCAAGCGTTGTAGTGCCACCAGGTGCTCAAAGGTGCCATAGCCCTTGTTTCGGGCCAGGCCGTAGCCGGGAAATTGCCCGTCCCATTCCACCATGAGCCGGTCGCGCGTGACCTTGGCTACGATAGATGCTGCCGCGATGGAAAGGGATAGGTTATCACCGTTGGTAATGCTTTTCTGTGGTAGACGGACGTTAGGCAGACGGAGGTAGTCTACGAGAAGGAAATCCGGGCGGGTTGAGAGCTGCTCTGCGGCGCGGCGCATTGCTTGCCTGGTGGCGGCGACGATGCCTTGCTCGTCGATTACGTTGTGGGAGACTACTCCCACTCCGAAGGATATACCGTCCCCTTGGATGTGGTCGAAGAGAAACTCACGCTTCTGCGGGGTCAGTTGCTTGCTGTCTCGAATCAGGCGCAGCCAGGATGGCCGATTCTGCAGGGGCAGGATGACCGCTGCAGCTACTACTGGTCCCGCCAGCGGCCCGCGACCGGCCTCGTCGATGCCAGCGATGAGCCTGTACCCCTGCGCTCTCAGTCTCTCCTCTTCGACAAAGGTCGGTGCCTGGCTCACCGCGACAGTCACCCCCTCTGAATTTGGGACATGCTACCACGAACCGCCTCGGTTGTCAAAAAAACCTGACGGCCGTCTTACACCCTCACCCGGCCTCTTCAGTTGCAGGTCGTCTGACTTGCACCTATACTATGTTCGTGTTGCGGTACAGCCAATTGAGGAGGTCGGGGTTAATGTGGTGGAGTAAGGCGCGTTATCGGGTTTCGCTGCTAGCCGCTGCATGCGCCTGGTACAGCCTCTACTACCGTCAACTACTGGGGGTTTATTTACGAAATCTTCGCCTGTCCCGTCCAGGTTCCCTCTTGGGCTCTCTGAGAATAATCCGGCTAATCCACAGGGTGAGGGGGTATACTGCCGTGCTCCCTCCCAGACTGGCTGCTCTGCACAGACTGAGCAGGGAGATCGACATACGGTCTGTGCCGGGCGATGTCGTTGAGTGCGGCGTCTACAACGGTGGATCGGCTGCTCTGATGGCTGCTATTTGCACTCAGTCTCCCCTGAAGAGAAACATATGGCTCTTTGACTCATTTGAGGGACTGCCCAATCCCACCGGCAGGGATGGCGACAAAGCTCAAACCTGCGCGTGGTGGTGCCACGGGGACTTGTCAAAGGTCAGAACGATATTCCAGAGCCTGTGCGTTCCCGAGTCTCGCGTTTGCATTGTCAAAGGCTGGTTCCAGGATACGTTCCCCTCGGCGCAAATTCAAGACATAGCCTTGCTACATATAGACGCAGACTGGTATGAAAGCGTCAAACTGTGTTTGGAGAAATTCTATGACAGCGTCCAACCCGGGGGATTCATTGTCATCGATGACTATGGACACTGGGAGGGCTGCAGAAGGGCAACCGATGAGTTTCTGAAAGAGCGGTCTCTTGATGTGAGGCTGGTTCGAGTTGATTATACGGGTCGCTATTTCCAAAAACCCCTTTCCCCGTTGACTTAGACGGGGTGGGTGCGGCCGCAGTGCGGACACTTGACTGTGGCCCTCTTGAGTTTGGCCGGTACCTTCAGTTTGGTGCCGCAATCGCAGGCAATA
>SOKG01000095.1 GCA_004376205.1 Dehalococcoidia bacterium
GCTTTCGTTAATTGCTGCCTGAGTTCCTTGCGGTAAGTCTCAAACTTGCGGTCCATATCATCCCTGTTCAACTAGTCTCAACCTCATCCGGCCCCCCGATCCTGCCCAGGATGGCGCTGGCCGCGGCCACAGCGGGGTTGGCCAGATAGACCTCCGACCCTGTGCTGCCCATCCTGCCGACAAAGTTGCGGTTGGTGGTGGAGACGCAGCGCTCGCCGGCGGCAAGCACCCCCATGTAGCCGCCGAGGCAGGGCCCACAGGTGGGCGTGCTCACCACTGCCCCTGACTCGATGAAGGTCTCAATTAGCCCCCGGCGCAGCGCCTCCAGATAAACTTCCCTGGAGCCGGGGATGATAATGCAGCGCACCCTTTTGTCTACCTTCCTTCCTTGCAGCACCTCGGCAGCGATGGTCAAATCCTCAAGGCGGCCATTGGTGCAGCTACCGATCACCACCTGGTCGATCTCGATCTCGCCCACCTGGCTTATCGGCCTGGTGTTGGAGGGCAGATGGGGAAAGGCAATCTGGGGCTCGAGCTTGGAGGCGTCATACTCAATAACTCGGGAGTACTGGGCGCTATCATCGGGCTCATAGACGGTATAAGGGCGCTTCGCCCGAGGCTTTACATAATCCAAGGTCTTGTCATCAACCCCGAAGATGCCTGCCTTGGCCCCCGCCTCTATGGCCATATTGGCCATGGTGAAGCGGCTGTCCATCGAAAGACTTGTGATCGCCTCACCGGAGAACTCCATGGCTGAGTAAAGAGCGCCATCGACACCGATATCGCCGATGGTGTACAGGATCAGGTCCTTGCCGCTTACCCATTTGCCCAACTTTCCGTGATAGACGAACTTGATGGTCGGCGGAACCTTCATCCATATCTCGCCCGTAGCCATAGCGGAGGCGATATCTGTGGAGCCCATGCCCGTAGCAAAGGCCCCCAAAGCCCCGTAGGTGCAGGTATGAGAGTCGGCGCCAATGACCACATCGCCGGGAAGGACCAGCCCTTTCTCGGGAAGAATAACATGCTCGATCCCCGTCTCCCCGACCTCGAAGTAGACCAGACCCTGCTCCAGGGCGAACTCACGCATCATCTTGGCCTGCTCAGCGGAGGGGATATCCTTATTGGGCACGAAGTGGTCGGGAACCATCACCACCTTGTGAGGATCGAAAACCCTGTTGATGCCGATGCGCCGGAACTCCTTGATGGCGAGGGGAGCGGTGATGTCATTGGCCAAAATCAGGTCAACCCTCACGTTGATCAGCTCACCAGGGCTAATGCCTTTCTTGCTGCTGTGTGCAGCGAGTATTTTCTCAACTAAGGTCAATCGGACCTCCCCTCAGGCAGGTACCCCCTAAAAGGTGCTGCCATGCCTGCAGTTACACCTCAGCTTGTATTGCTATCGTACCACAACCAGTGTGGATAATCCATTTGCCCCAGGCTGGCGTAAAGCCGAATCCTCCACAATGTTTGCACAATCTTCGGCCTAAAAGCAGGTGTTCAACAAAGGGGAAGTATATGAGGGAGTCTACATCCACATCGAGATAGAGACATTCGGTGGTTCGCCATCATGTCGGTGATGGACTTGATCAACCATCGGTTGTCTTCGGGGGGGGTTCTCAAAAAACCGTGGATTTACCTTGCGGCGCGCATGTTCATAACCAACCCTCTGGAGCTAGAACTCCCGCCCCAAGGCCTGCTTCAGCCCTACGGGTAGCCGCTACTGTGAAGGCTGGCCTTTCATATTGGCGAAGCAGTCGTTGCAGTAGACAGGGCGGTCGCCCCGGGGCTGGAAGGGAACCTTCGCATCCTGGCCGCAAGAGTCACACACGATGTCGTAGTACTCCCGCGCTGCCCGGGGTGAGTATCCCCTGCGCCTGGCAGCGCGACAGTTGGGGCAACGTCCGGGCTCGTTGAGCAGTCCGCGTGACTGGAAGAACTCCTGTTCGCCTGCGGTGAACGTGAACTCGGCGCTGCACTCCCGGCAGGTTAAGGTCTTGTCCTCGAACGCCATCATCGGCCTCCTAGTGCTTGGTCGCTATCCTGTCCTCTATGCTGTCTGCGGCTAGGAACCGTGTGATGGACCTGCCTTGGCTGGAACGGCATTGAATCCAGGGCATAGCGCATTTTCCCGACAGTATACTACGCATGCAAGCAAAACGCAATACTCAGTTTCTACTATAGACTACGTAGCTGTTCCTCGCTGGTACTTTATTCTCCCAGGCTGAATGCAACCAGATCACGCCTTTTCCATAGCGGCCAGGAGGCGATTGAGGGCGTTCATATAGGCCTTGGCGCTGGCAACAATGATGTCAGTAGAGACACCGCGCCCGGTGTAGGTCTTGCCCTCGCTCTGTATCCTTATTGTCACCTCACCTATGGCATCAATACCTTCGGTAATGGATTTAACGCTGAATTCGATAAGCTCGTTGGGCACTCCTACAAGGCGGTTAATAGCCTTGTAGATGGCATCCACTGGGCCCGTGCCTAGAGCAGCATCGGCGATAGCAGTGCCATCGGGGCCGACCAGCCTCACCGAGGCGGTGGGAACGCTGTGATCACCGCAGGATACCTGCACTTGCTCCAGGTGATAAGCCTCGGAGACAGTGCGCAATTCCTCAGCTACCAATGCCTCCAGGTCTCGATCAGTGATCTCTTTCTTCTTGTCGGCTAACTCCTTGAAGGCAGCGAAGGCGCGCTTGAGTTCCTCATCGGGCAGGGCATAGCCCAGCTCCTCAAGGCGGAGCTTGAAGGCATGGCGTCCGCTGAGCTTGCCCAGAGTCAGCATGCTGCCTGTCAGACCGACATCCCTGGGGTCCATAATCTCGTAGGTAGTCCTTTCTTTAATGACGCCATCCTGGTGGATGCCCGATTCATGGCGAAAGGCATTAGCGCCAACAATAGCCTTGTTGGGCTGCACATACATCCCGGTGATGTCGCTAACCAGGCGGCTGGCCTTATGGATTTGAGTGGTATCTATACCGGTTTTGTAGCTAAAGAGGTCCTTGCGGGTACGCAACGCCATTGCTATCTCCTCGAGGGAGGCATTGCCAGCACGCTCGCCAATACCATTGATAGTGCACTCGATCTGGCGCACCCCACAGTCGAGAGCAGCCAGACTATTGGCTACAGCCAGCCCCAGGTCATTGTGGCAGTGTACGCTGACAACAGCCTTCTTTATGTTGGGTACATTCCTGAAGATGCCATCGAGCAGAGTGCAGAACTCCCGCGGGACAGTGTAGCCAACAGTATCGGGAATGTTTATTGTGGTAGCCCCAGAGTCGATCGCTGCCTCGATTATTTTGTACAGAAACACAGGATCGGTGCGGGTAGCGTCCATGGGCGAGAACTCCACATCATCAAGGTACCCTTTGGCCCGGGCAACCATGTCCCTGGAGAGCTTCAGAACCTGGCTCCTGCTTTTCTTGAGTTGATGGGAGATGTGAACCTCCGAGCTAGAGAGGAAGACATGGATTCGGGGATGCCGGGCGTGCTTTACCGCTTCCCAGGCAGCATCCACCGCCTTCGGCTGGGCATGTGCCAAGGCACAGATGGTGGGACCGCGCACCTCGTGGGAGATACGGCGCACTGCCTCCAGATCTCCGGGAGAGGCAATGGGGAAGCCAGCCTCGATGACGTCTACCTTCAGCTTCTCCAGCTGCCTGGCTATCTCCAGCTTCTCATCGATATTGAGCGCCGCCCCCGCCGACTGCTCGCCATCGCGCAGAGTGGTATCGAATATGATCACCTTGT
>SOKG01000035.1 GCA_004376205.1 Dehalococcoidia bacterium
ATTCTGGGTGTAGTTCTCATAATCCATGTGGGCCCCGATATCGTCCGCAAGCATACCCCTGTAAAGCGCAGCCTTGGCCAGTCCCACAGCCAGCGGTGGATTCTTGGCTATCTCCCCGGCAAACTCCTTGGTCTCCCTCGTAAGGTCATCGTGGGGCACAACCTTATTCACTAAGCCGATCCGCTCAGCCTCCTGGGCACTGATGACGCTGCCGGTAAGCACCAGCTCACATGCCTTGGCCATTCCCACAAGGCGAGGCAGATTAAAGGTGGCGGCGCAATCAGGTATAACACCTCTCTTGATGAAGATCGTGCTGAAGCGAGCCTTATCCGAGGCAATCCTCATGTCGCATGCCAGAGCCAGTCCCACACCTCCACCAGCAGCCATGCCGTTAACCGCAGCGATAACCGGCTTCATCATGTTCCTGATCTTAAGCACCGTCGTGGGCATAGTGCCCACTCTTCGAACTGCATCGCCGATAGTCGTCCTGGAAAAGGCTGCCCTGTCTTCGATGAGGGTCCCCAGGTAACTGACATCACCACCGGCACAGAACGCCTTACCTGCTCCAGTTATTATCACCACCCTGATGTTTGCATCCTGGCTAACGTCATTGATCGCGTCATCGATCTCACCCATCATGGGAAGATCGAAGGCATTGTTCACATCAGGTCTATTCAGGGTTATAGTTGCCAGCATATCTTCCTTCTCAAGAATCACCGTCTTATAGGGCAATTCCTACCTCCTTCTCGCTTCTCAGCGCACTATGGAGCGCTCTCAAATACCTGACGGCATGATACCCTCAAGCCAACCCTTTGTCAATTTCGAAAGGGCTAGCTTGTTTGGCAGCGATTTGTTCCCACCCCCTCCGCCCTTTTTCGACCCGGTAACTGAAATCTGCTTGTAAGATCTCTGCGACTCTTTCTAATCAAAGGGGCTTGACAGGAAGGGGAAATGTCATTTATGATTATGATAGTTAGTCTAGTCTAACAGTTCAGGGGGGAGCGGAATCATTTCGAGGAGGCCGAAATGATAAGTGAACAGACTGCCAGCAGGGAAGACTATCTTGAGGCGATAGCTAAGCTTAGTGAAGAGGAAACCAGTGTGAGGGTGACCGAGATCAGCAAAAGGATGGGGGTGAAGAAACCCAGCGTCACTGCTGCTCTCCACAAGCTTTCGGAGGACGGTCTTGTGAAGCATAGAAGATATGGCCTTGTCGAGCTTACTCACAAGGGCCGAATGATTGCAGAGGAGGTTATGCGCCGCCACGAGGTGCTTTTTCACTTCTTCTCCGAAGTACTGGACATTGATCATGAAATAGCTCAGGAGGATGCCTGCAGGGTGGAGCACTCGCTGAGCCCCACTAGCCTGGAGAGGCTGGCAAAGTTCGTAGAGTTTGTTTTGACATGCCCCAAGGGAGAACCTATGTGGCATAAAGGGTTCAAGTACTACTTTGAGCATGGTGAGCGTGATCAACAGCTAGTGGCAAGATGCTTGGGGCCAGACAGCTAAAGCTGTATTTTTTTCAACGTTCAAAGTTAGTTGGTGCTGACAACTGGCAAGGTCCTAGTGAAAGACTAGTGAGAGAAATGTTATTAAGAGGTGGCAAAAGATGGCTAGCAAGCCTTTGAAGGAGCTGAAACCCAAGGATAAGGGCAAGATAGTCAGGGTTGGGGGGAAGGGCAGTGTTCACAGGCGGCTCTTGGATATGGGGCTGGTTACTGGAGCCGAGGTCGAGGTGGAACGGGTGGCACCACTGGGAGATCCCATGCAGGTGAAGATCAAAGGATACCATCTGACTCTGCGCAAAGAAGAAGCAGCGAATATATGGGTGGAGGCGGCGGAGGGAGGAGGCCCATGATGCCTTTGAGTATGGTTCAGTCGGGTGAGTCGGTTCAGGTGGCTGCCATCAGAGCGGGCTGGGGGCTTCAGAGGAGGCTCGCCGACATGGGTCTAACCCCGGGGGTGCGGGTGAAGGTTATCAATAGCCAGGGGCGTGGTCCCGTAGTCCTGGACATCCGGGGATCAAGGCTGGCACTGGGTCACGGTATAGCTCATAAGATCATGGTCACGTAGCCTGGAGCGGAAGGAAAGAATTATGTTGTCGCGCACACTAGAGGAACTCAGGCAGCCCACAGAACTAAAGGTTTTTTTTGAGGTCAAAAGTTAGGGGGGACTAACAACACTGTTGCTGATAGATAGAAGGAGATCAACAGATTGGCTAGAGAGATAACCGTTGCCCTGGCAGGAAACCCCAACTCAGGTAAGACCACAGTGTTCAACAATCTAACAGGGGCCAGGCAGCATGTGGGCAACTGGCCCGGAGTCACCGTTGAGAAGAAAGAGGGAGGTTGTAGCTACCAGGGCTACAACATGAGAATTGTCGATCTTCCCGGTGTCTACAGCCTGACCGCCTATTCTCTGGACGAGCTCATCGCCAGGAACTTCGTGGTGGAGAAGAAGCCAGATATAGTGGTAGATATCGTCGATGCTTCAAACCTGGAGAGGAACCTCTACCTTACGGTGCAACTCCTGGAGATGGAAGCAATGGTGATAGTGGCACTCAATATGATGGACGTGGCCGAATCCAGAAGATACCAGATCGATAGCGAGGAACTATCGCGCCTTATGGGGATTCCCATGGTACCTATGGTGGCCAGCCGCAATCAGGGCACCAGGGAACTGCTTCAGACCATAGTCGATGTAGCAGGGAATAGAATTCAGGTGGACGGATTGACACTGAAGTATGGGCAGGAGGTGGAGGAGGAGATCGAAAAGCTAGCGCAAAGCATATCCCTCAGTCCGCTTGCCCGCAAATACCCCCCAAGATGGCTGGCGATCAAGCTGCTGGAGGAGGATGAGGAGACAATCAAGATGTTCAAGGAGTCGAGAGGTGGATAGCGAGGAAATCCTTGACGCCAAGGACAGAAGCCTAGCTCACCTGAGGAAAGTCTACGGGGACGAGGCCGAGACAATGATTGCCGACGGCAGGTACGGCTACATCAGCGGCCTAATGAAGGATATCCTCAAGAAGCCCGCTATTGAAAGGCTGACGCTCTCAGACAGAATCGACAAAGTGGTGCTCAACAGGTGGCTGGGTATTCCCATATTCCTGGCCCTTCTCTATGGGGTGTTCCAGTTCACCTTCGTCGTATCTGTGCCCTTCATGGACTGGATCAACGAGGGCTTCGGCTGGCTGAGCGAGCAGGTATCGGGCATCGGTGGCTGGGGTGGCTCCCTGCTCGCTGACGGCATAATCGGAGGTGTAGGGTCGGTGCTGGTCTTTGTGCCTGTGATATTCCTGCTCTACATCGCCCTGTCGATACTGGAGGACAGCGGCTACCTGGCCCGGGCTGCATTCGTGATGGACCGGCTGATGCACAGAATCGGGCTTCACGGCAGGTCCTTCGTCCCCCTGATGCTGGGCTTCGGCTGCAATGTTCCGGCTATCATGGCTACTCGGACCATCGAGAACCCCAAGGACAGGCTGGTAACCATCCTGGTTAGCCCCTTGATGTCCTGCGGCGCCCGGCTGCCGATCTACGCGCTGTTTGCTGCAGCCTTCTTCACGGCTTACCAGGGGATGGTGGTCTTCTCGTTTTACGCCATAGGGGTTGTCCTGGCCATCCTGCTGGCCTGGTTGTTCCGCAAGAGGCTGGTCACCGGCGAGAGCGGCCACTTCGTTATGGAGTTACCCCCCTACCGCATCCCCACCGTCACCGGGGTCGTGACTCACATGTGGGAGCGAGGAAGGGGATTCTTGATCAGGGCGGGGACGATCATCTTCAGCATAGTGATTCTCATCTGGCTCCTGGACTACACCGGTGCCCTGGAGCCTATAGGAAAAGCCATTGCACCGATATTCAGCCCTGCGGGCTTTGGCCAGTGGCAGGCGGCGGTGACCCTGGTATTCGGCTTCCTGGCCAAGGAGGTGGTGGTAGGCACCTTTGGCACCCTGTTTACCGGTGGCGAACAGCTTGGAGGACTGGGACACGTCATCGGCTTCGAGCTGGGCTGGACACCCCTCATTTCCTATGCGTTCATGGCCATGAGCCTGATCTACGTCCCGTGTATGGCCACCATCGTCACAATCAAAAGGGAGACCAACTCCTGGAAATGGGCCGGCTTCGTCATCGGTTATACCCTGGTCTTGGGCTGGATTGTGGCCACGCTTATCTATCAGATCGGGAGGCTCTTCTGATGGTGATTGTCAGGATAAAGAGGCAGTGACATGAGCAAACCTAAGTTACGCACAGTCTCTGGAGCAAGGTCTCTTGCACTGGCCTTGGTAATCGCCCTGGTGGCGTCTCTGCTGGCCATACCCGCCTATGCCCAGGTGCCCTCCGGTGCTTCGGGATCGGTTGATAAGGTGGACCTATCGCCCATCTGGATCTTCGATGCGGACGAAGAACTATACAAGTTTGTCGTTGAGGAAGACGATCTCAGGGGCTATAGCAAGGGGAACGAGCTGATCGAGATCGTTTTTGATGGTCAAGTCATACCCGACGGCAGCCTCACCGTTTGTGAGGTGCTCACCTTCAGGGTGCTGCAGCTGGCATTCTCACAGCTCTGGCCGGATGATGTGCCCAACCTGGCGGATTTCGCTGTCAGGTACGGCGACCCCGGTGAGAGCAGCAAGGCTACCTTCGAGTACATTACCCGGGCGTTCTCCCGTGGCGAAGCCCAGATTGAGATGGCCGAGGGGGTGACTGAACAGAATCTCGATGTGGACGCCTTCTGGTACGAGTTCACCAACACGGACACGGAAGAGTCCTTTGAAACCCAGGTGCTGGAGGGAGTTTATCCCGAGGGCTTCTTCGAGCTGAGAACAAAGGTAAGGATGGGCGAGGCGACGGAGGCCGAAAAAGCTGACTTCGCATCGCAGTGGGAGGAGGTCAGAGATAACCTCCTGACATGGGAGCTAGACGACCTCTTTGAGGTTGAGGAGGAGCAGGCAGAGCCAGCCCCTGTCTGGCAATTGGTGTTTGCCCTCGGGCTTACATCCATTGTGGTCGGAACCACTGTTTACTCTCTGGCAAGACGAGGCAAGAAATAGATGCCGCAGAGGAGGTGGGGCGATGCTTTCCAGGATTCTGAAGGAGTTTGAGGGGGCCGAAGGGCCGCTGGACGTAAATGAGCTGAGCCGACGTCTGGGTGTTGAGCGAAGCGCTCTGGATGGAATGCTGGGATTTCTGGTGCGCAAGGGGAAGTTGCGCGAAGGCGGCTTGGGCACAGAGACTTGCGCCCATTGCGCCGGCCATCTCAGCTGTGCTCAATTACAGATGGGCAATCTGATGGGTAGGGCATACGAACTGGTAAAATAGGAGCAGGTGAAACTTGTCTCTATATATCCTGCAGCAGAAAAGCAGATAGGAGGTTGGTTGTGTCAAGAACGGACGAGAACCTGAAGATCGCCTTCGCGAATGAGAGTCAGACCAATGTCGAATACCTTGCCTATGCCCACCAGGCTATGGAGGAGGGATTGATGGAGATGGCGCAACTCTTCAGGGAAGCGGCAGGGGCGGAGATTGTCCATGCCCTGAGCCATCTCAAGGTCATGGGTGTTGTCAAAAGCACTAAGGAGAACCTCAGAGAGGCTGCCGAAGGAGAAAGCCTGGAGATCCTGTCGATGTACCCCAAGTTTATCGAGGAAGCGGAGAGCGAAGGGAGAGAGGAAGCGGCAAACTCCTTTAGAATAGCCTTCGAACGGGAGAAGCACCACCGCTCCATGTTCCAGCAGGCTCTCAAGCATATGGGGTAGTCTGACGGGCCGAGACGCATCCGTAGCCCTAGGTGCCGCCACCTCCGCTTGCCACCACGCTTGTCCTTCTTCCTTTGCGCCTGGGAGGTCGCTTACGTGTCCACAACTCCTTGAGGAAGTTTTGGTCCAGCAGGTGCTTGTTATCCACTACATCCAGGAGGTCCCGGGACACATTGGTTTCAAAGTAGGCCACCTCAACGTATTTGCCCATGTTCTTCACCGCTTGCAGGGCATAGGCAAAGTCCGAATCCCCGCTTACCAGAACCGCCACATCATAGAGGTCATTCCAGGCGAAATGCAGCAGGTCTGTGACAAGCATGACATCGATGCCTTTTTCCACAGGAATACCCTGCGCCAGCTTGGTGCTCCCCAGTCGTGCCTCCAAATACGGCGTTTCACGAAGGTTGTTGAGAAACTCCTGCTGCTCTCGGTAGGCATCAGGACGCTGGCCCGGGTCCTGCAGGACATTGTAGTAGTAGGCTCGAAACAGGCGCCGCGATCCACAGAGCTTTCTAATAAAGTCGGCAAACTTGAGATCATAGCGACTAAAGTTGGCACGAAGGCCGTGATATAGGTTGCTCCCATCTATGAATACCGCCACTCTATCTTCCACGAATCTCTCCCTCAAGAAAATGCTCTGAAATGAATCATACGCCAGTTCACACCAACTCGTCAAGTCGAAGCGAGCGGGATGCCTTCTACTCCCTGACCAGCAGAACCAACCCCAGCACCGCCGCGCCCGCCATCGCCGCCCCGAAGAAGAAGGGCGCTTCCGGCCCGATCAGATGCCACAGCCAGCCCGCGATCAGGCTCGCCGGCAGCAGAGAGAGCCCCACAGCCGTATGATAGAGCCCGTAGGCAGTGCCCCTCCTTTCCGCCGGCACAAGGTCACAGACAAAAGCCCGAGATACTCCCTCAGCCACGCCATAGTAGAGTCCGTAGAGCGCAAACAACAGCCACACCTGCCACGCCGCCGATACCACAGCAAGCCCCAGATAGGCAAGGGCATAGATTGACCAGCCAACGACGATAACACGCTTCCTCCCCAGCCTATCCGAAACCAGCCCCGCGGGCAAGGCTGATAAAGCATAAACCAGGTTGAAGGCCACGAACAGGAGGAGAATCTGAGGAACCGAAAAGTCCAGGTCCTGGGCGCGCAGGATGAGGAAGGCATCGCTGGAGTTGCCCAGCGTAAACACAACCACTGTCGCCAGAAAGAGCTTGAAGCGGAAGTCGAACCCTCTCTTGGTCTCAACAGCGCCCGAAGGCTGCCCGTTAGCCGAACAGCTAACCCCTCTGGAATCAGCCCCCTTCCCCCGCTCCCGGACGAAAAACAGGAGGACGAGCACAGCAAGTACCGCGGGGGCTATCCCGATAAGCACAATAGTCTGAAACGCATCCCTGGTGAGCTCAAGCCCGCCCCTCTGCACAACGTAGACAACCATAGCAGCCACAGCGAGGCCAATTACAGCGCCCGCGGTGTCCATGCCCCTGTGGAAGCCAAAGCTCTTGCCCATCTCCTCAGGAGGAGCGGAATCGGCAACCAGGGCATCGCGTGGCGAGGTTCTAATCCCCTTCCCCATCCGGTCTACAAAGCGCACTGCCGCCACCACACCCCAGATGGTGGCGAAGTACAGGAACGGCTTGGCTAAAGTGGAGACGCTGTATCCAAAGACGGCCAGGCCCTTCCGGCGCCCCAAACGGTCGCTGAGCCAGCCGCTGAGCACCTTGAGCAGGCTTGCGGTGCCTTCGGCAACCCCTTCGATGAAGCCAATGACTGGCATCCCCACTCTAAGCACGTTTAGCAGGAACAGCGGCACGAGCGTGAAGATCATCTCGGTGGAGACATCGGTGAGGAAGCTCACCACGCCCAGAAAGAAGACATTGCGACTGAACCCCAAGAACCTTCTTCTATCGTCCTGTTCCATTGATTTACCTATCCAAGAGTACCTCGTCTACCAGTTCAGCGATTTTCTTCCTCGCCTCGTTGAGAATCACCATCCCCTGCTCCGTTACGGTGTAGTACTTGCGCACCTTTCCGTCGACCACTCTCTTCCGCACAGAGAGATAGCCCTCTTTCTCAAGCCGATGAAGTGTGGGATAGAGAGTCCCAGGGCTCAGCCGATAGCCATGCCGACCTAGTTCCTCTATGAGCTCAACCCCGTATATCGGCTCCCTTGAAGCGTGATAGAGGATGTGGATTTTCACGAAGCCCAGGAAGAAGTCCTTAAGCACAGCGACCCCCTTAATATCACCTAGCGATATCGTTATATGATATCATTGTCCGTCGTGTCCGTCAAGATTGGTAGTGACAACGCTCTCGCAGCGTGAGTAGCCTCTTTCTTGATGAGGTAGCGTCGTGACTCCTGTCACGACGAATGATTCGTTGCCACAGGAGTGGCAACGCTACATGCTGCGGTCGAATTTAGGGACCTCGCCCTTTTCTTGATGAGTGTGAGCGAAAGATGTATGATACTAACAAGCTGTGTATCAAGATACCATTGCCGCAATATCCACTCCCATAGGCGAGGGCGGGATCGGAATCGTGAGGTTGAGTGGGACGGAGGCCCGGCCCATTGCCCAGAGGCTGTTCCCAAAGCCACTAGCGGACCGGCGTCTAGTCTATGGGCACATAACCGACCCTGAAAATGGAGAGGTTGTTGATGAGGTGCTCGTGGCCTACATGGAGGCACCCCACACCTATACCAGAGAGGACATTGTCGAGATCGACTGCCATGGGGGGCCTCTGCCTCTACAGCGCATCCTGGAGCTAACCTTGCGCTACGGCGCCAGGCTGGCTAACCCCGGCGAGTTCACCCTGAGGGCATTCTTGAACGGCAGGATAGACCTGGCGCAGGCGGAGTCGGTCTTGGACGTGGTTCAAGCCAAGACCCAGGCCAGCCTCCGTCTGGCTGTGCAGGGTCTGGCAGGCAAACTCTCGGAGCCCATCAAGGAAGTGCGCGGCGACCTGATGGAGATACTTGCCTATCTCACCGCCAGAATCGACTTTCCCGAGGACGAGGTTGAGGAACAAGACATCTCCGAGCCTCTGCAGAAGGCGCAATTGACTCTGCAGGACCTTATTGCCAACGCCGATGCCGGCATCGTCTATAGACAAGGGGTGAGGACCGCTATCGTGGGACGACCCAATGTAGGAAAGTCAAGCCTCTTGAATCGCCTGCTACGCCAGAGTCGGGCGATTGTCACCACCACCCCCGGCACCACCCGCGATACTCTGGAGGAAGTGGTAAATCTAAAAGGCGTGCCATTCCTTCTCATTGACACCGCTGGTATCATTGACAGCAGGGACGAGGTGGAAGTCCTGGCGGTGGAACGAAGCAGGAAGGCGATCGAGCAAGCCGACTTCGTGTTGTTTGTACTCGATTCCAGCGAGCCGCTAACCGACTCAGATAAGCAACTAATCGATCTTCTCGCTGAGAAAACAGTGCTGGTGGCAGCCAACAAATGCGATCTGCCGCCTCAGGCAGAGAACAATGAGCTGCCCTGGCCTCAAGTCTGGACCTCGGCGCTCACCGGGGAGGGGCTCACCGATCTGGAGAACGGAATGGTGAACTCCGTCTTGGGGGGCAGGGTGATTACCTCAGATACCTCGCTGGTGACCAACCCTCGCCACAAAGAGGCGCTGCTGAGAGCAAAGGAACATCTAGACCAAGCCCAGACCGCTATCGCAGAAAGCCTGCCCGACGACTTCGTCACCATCGACCTCACCGCAGCCCTGAACGCCCTGGGAGAGATAACAGGGGAGACAGTCACCGAGGAGCTTCTGGAGACTATCTTCAGCCAGTTCTGCATCGGGAAGTAGTCTATGAATCAGGGTTAGGTATTAGGCAGTAAGGGGGGTACATGAAATCTGTCAAGTTCTACCGCGAGCCTGAGTTAGTCAATCCTTGCCTCGTTACCGCCTGGCCTGGCGTGGGCAACGTAGCATTAATCGCCGCCACATATCTGAAGGACAAGCTCAAAGCGGAGGAGCTCGCGGAGATCGATCCCTCCAGCTTCTTCGACCTGGGCGGTGTTTTCATCAAAGACAATTTGGTAGAGACGCCGACATTCCCCGAGGGCAAGTTTTACTACTGGGACAGTGGGGGCGAGGGAAAAGACATGATTTTCTTCCTGGCGGAGGCACAGCCCGCTTCTGGATCATATGAATACGCCGGCATCGTGTTGGATGTGGCACAAAAATTCGGGGTGAAAAGAGTGTACACCCTCGCCGCTGCCCTCACCGAATACCATCCCGACCAACCAAGAGTGCTGGGAGCAGCCAGCTCCCCTGAGTTGCTCGAGGAGTTGAGGAAGCTTAAAGTAGTGCTGGCAGGAGACTTCTACATAGCCGGACTGAACGGCTTGTTGCTGGGGGTTGCCAAGGAAAGGAATATCGAGACTGTTTGCTTGCTGGGGGAGACGGTGAAATATGCAGCCAAGATGGCGAACCCGAGGGGTTCTCAGTCGGTGCTCAGCGTTTTGACCAAACTCCTTGGGGTGGAGATCGACATGGCTGAACTTGAGGAATTTGCCGAAAGCACAGAGAAACAAATCAGGCAAATGGGCGACGAAATGAAAAGGGAGTTCCTGCAGCACTTCACCAAGCCGATTTGGGAACGGGAGCAGCACGAAGAAAACGGGTGATGCATTGCCAAATAGGCAAAAGGGGGCTGGCCTGAAGGCCAGCCCCCTTTACGTTTCTGCTAAAGCGAGGCCCCTCTCTAATTATGACTGACGGCAGTCTCACCCTTTGAGTCACCTTCCGCCGTGTGTGACTTTCGCCCTGCTTTCCTGCCCTTGGCCTTCTCGGCAACCGGTTCAGATGAAGGCGCCGGCTCATTAAACAGCGCCTCCAGTGCCTCGCCTTCAAGCGTCTCCTCAGTGATCAAGCGCTCCGCGATCTGAACCAGCTTCTCCTTGTTCTTAGTCAGGATATCCTTGGCCTCAGCGTAGGCATTGTCGATCAGTCTCTTGATCTCCTCGTCAATCTCATCAGCAACCTTATCGCCGTAGTCCTTCTGCTCATCCACTATCCTCCCCAGGAAGACTAGCTCCTCCTTGCGGCCAAAGGCGCGCAGACCCATTTTCTCGCTCATGCCGTACTCTTTTACCATCCTTCGCACAAGGGCGGAGACTTGCTCCAGGTCACTACTCGCCCCCGTTGTCACCTCGGCATTCCCGAAAATGATCTCCTCGGCAGCGCGTCCCCCGAGGTAGGTAGTCATGGTGTCCTGTAACTGTGCTATGGAGTAGAGGTGGCGATCCTCGGTGGGGAGTTGCCTGGTATAGCCACCAGCCATACCACGGGCCACGATGGAAATCTTATATACGGGGTCAGCATGAGGCAGCATACGGGCTACCAGGGCATGACCAGCCTCGTGGTGAGCAATAACTGCTTTCTCCTTCTGACTGATAACACGGCTCTTGCGCTCCGGCCCGAGCTGAACTCGCTCAATTGCTTCTTGGAGCTCATCCAGACTAACCACTTTCTTATTGCGCCTCGCTGCCAGGAGAGCAGCCTCGTTAACCAAATTCGCCAGATCGGCGCCGCTAAAAAACGGGGTCTGCTTGGCGATAATCTCCAGATCGGCATCCGGGTCCAGCGGCTTGCCCTTGGCATGGACTTCGAGGATAGCCCTTCGGCCGTTTATGTCGGGTTGATCCAGGATCACGCGGCGATCGAACCTGCCGGGGCGCAGTAGCGCCGGGTCGAGAATGTCGGGGCGGTTGGTGGCCGAGAGAACGATTACCTTGGTGCTGGAGTCGAAGCCGTCCATCTCCACCAGGATTTGATTGAGCGTCTGCTCCCTCTCGTCGTGACCGCCGCCCAGGCCAGACCCGCGGTGACGGCCCACGGCATCGATCTCGTCGACAAAGATGATGCAAGGCTCATTGCGCTTAGCTTGATCGAAGAGGTCGCGCACACGTGAAGCGCCCACCCCCACGAACATCTCAACAAACTCGCTGCCGCTAATGGAGAAGAAAGGAACCCCAGCTTCTCCAGCAACCGCCCGCGCAAGCAGGGTCTTGCCCGTACCCGGAGGGCCAATAAGCAATACCCCGCGCGGGATGCGCGCACCCAGGGCAAGAAACTTCTCAGGGTACCTCAGGAACTCCACTACCTCCTCCAGCTCCTGCTTCGCCTCCTCGACTCCCGCCACATCACCGAAGCTGATAGTCGGCTTATCGCCGCTAGCCAGCCGCGCCCTGCTCTTGCCAAAGGACATGGCTTGGCTCGAGCCGCCCTGTGCCTGACGCAGTATGAATATGAGCAACGCGCCAAAAAGGATCAGCGGCAGGAAGTTGATCAGTATCCCGGCCCAGTTGCCCCAACTGCTGGACTTGGCGAAGGTAAGGGTCACCGTATCGCCGATCTTAGTTCCAAACACTTCGAACGCGTCAAAGCTCTCTGGCACGGTGGCCACAAACTTCTCATCACCTGAGACCGCAGTTAGTGACGTTCCCTTGATGGTCAGTTCCCAATCACCACTTGCTTTAACCTTGTCAATCAGCTCCGACGCAGCGAGACGCTCGGCACCACCCCCGCCGGGCGAGATGAGCATAAAGAAGATGACTGCCACTCCCACCAGGATCACGAGCCAGATAATCAATTTTCGAGACATTCTCGGCATCTCTTTTCTCACCTACAACATGACCACTTCAATTATACCACACCAGAGAAGAAAAATTAAATGTACCAAATGTACTATAGGTAGTCACCTGGTAGTCACCCCATCGCTAGCTCTCCCAAACAACCATCGCTTGGCCAAGCGTCTCACCCCTTATCTCTGGCTTGTAGTAGGAATAGGCCTGGGAGCTGACGCCCTTAGCCTTGACCGGGTACATCGCCTTTACATTGAAGCTGAAAGCTACTACATCTCCCGGCAACATGTTCTCGACGTAGAATATGACCTTCCTTCCGGCAACCTCATAGCGCTTGATCTTTTCCTCCTCCTCAACAACCTCGGCTATGGACTCCCTGACCGCAGCAAAGCCAGTGGGGACCGACACGTCCAGGACCACCATTCCGGCCTCCATAGGTATGGGGGGAGCAAACTCAAGCTCCACCGATACTTCGACCAGGTCGTTAACCTCCACCTGAGTGGTATTGTAATCAACGTCTATCTTCAGGATTTCATCTCCTTGCTCTGCCTCAGGGAGGTTGAATCTCTTTACCACCTGAGCTATAGCCTCCCCCCTCCCCTCCACGCTTATCACGACCTCTTCATTTACGGGTACTTCCACTACCTGAAGAACATCGAAGTTATCCTGCGTTATTTTGAGATCCTTTTTTTCTCCTGCTGCCTCTATGCTTATCGTCAGATCGACATCAGCCCTGGCGTCGGTGGAGTACTCGGTGAGGGCTTGCAAGGCAACCACCGTATCTTGAGTGGAACCATAGCCCCCATAAGCATTCGTCTGGGCCACCAGCCATTTTGCGGCGCGCGAGGCATTGAACGCATCACCATGTTCTATCAGGGCGAGCGTAGCATAGCCGGTAGCTTCGATGGCAACGCTCCTGTTTGGCCTCATCGGGCCTCGGGGCAGGATTTCACCGATCTCACCCCAGTGCAAGCCGTTCTCATCCTCGTGTGCAAGCTCCATCAACTTCTCATGCGCTTCATCGGTACTGCCGCTTCCGGCAAGCTCGAGGGCATAGGCTGCAATGGCCATGGTATAGGCGTTTTCTATCCCGATAAGTAGCCTA
>SOKG01000233.1 GCA_004376205.1 Dehalococcoidia bacterium
CGACGACGACCCCGAGGTGACACTGGCCATCCTCAAGGGTGCCGGGGAACGGGGGTTCTGCGCAGGAGCCGATGTCACGGAGTTTGGCACCGTTCCCTCCCAGGCAATTGGCCGCCAGGTGAGGTGGGAACGAGACCTCTGGGGACAGTTCCTGAGCGTCTCCAAGCCTCTCATAGTGGCCATCCACGGTTTCGCCCTGGGAGCGGGGGTGGAGATGGCGATGTGCTGTGATATCAGGATCGCCTCCGAGGATGCACGGTTCGGTCTGCCCGAGGTGGGAATAGGTATGGTCCCCACAGCCGGGGGCAGCCAGACCATGCCCAGACTGGTGCCGCTGGGCATGGCCGCAGCGCCTATACTAACAGGAGAGACCATCAATGCTGCCGAAGCCCTGCGCATGGGACTAATCCATCGGGTAGTGCCGCGTGCCGACCTCATCTCCACTGCCGAGAGCGTAGCGCATAAGATAATGTCCCGCGGTCAGATAGCTGTCAGGTGTGCCAAGGAGGCGATAAAGCGCGGGCTCGACCTTGCCCTAGACCAGGGTCTGGAGATGGAGAATAAGCTATTCGCCATGGTGCTTAACACAGAGGACGCCAGGGAAGGAATCAGCGCTTTTCGAGAGGGTAGAAGCCCCCGGTTTACTGGTTGAGCAAGAAGGGTAAAATAGGGGGGTGACATAGGGGGTGAAATGGAACAAACAGGTGGCAAAACGCAAGACGAGCTTATCGACGAGCTTGCAGACCTCATAGTGCAATCGCAACGGCTGGTGGTGTTCACCGGTGCCGGAATCAGCACTGAGTCAGGACTTCCCGACTTCAGGGGCCCCGATGGCCTCTGGACGAAATTCGACCCCGATGATTTCACCTACCAGAAGTTCATCAGTGACCGGGAAACAAGAAAGAGAATCTGGGGAATGAGCGAAGCCCTTGGAGCCAGTTGGAAGGACTTCCAGCCCAACCCCGCCCACTACGCCGTGGCCGAGCTGGAGAAGCTGGGCAAGCTGGACTGCGTCATCACCCAGAACGTGGACGGGCTTCACCAAAAAGCTGGTAACTCCGAAGACAAGGTCATCCAGCTCCATGGCAACATGCAGTGGGTAAAGTGCCTTTCCTGCGGCGACCGTCATCGGTTCGAGGAGGTGGAGAAGTGGGTCGCGGGCGGTGTTGAGGTGCCGGAGTGCGTACAGTGCGGCGGCATCTTGAAACCGGATGCCGTCTTCTTCGGTGAAGCGATGCCAGTGCAGGAGACTATGGAGGCTGAGAGGCGCTCCCGCATGTGCGACCTCTGTATCGTGATCGGATCCTCGCTTGTGGTCTATCCCGCAGCGCTTATGCCTCAATATGCCCTGAGTTCCGGCGCCAAAATTGCAATAATAAATGAGGGCGAAACTGGACTAGACCACGCTGCCGATATTCGCATCTGGGCAAAGGCTGGCGAGGTAATGTCGCAAGTAGTGCAGCAGGTTAAGAAAAGGCTCGGCATTGATTAGTCAACCGCTAGAACAGGAGGTAGCAGGATGAATACTACAGAGTTTCTAATGATAACCAGCTCCATCGTACCCGACCGGCCAGCAATCGCTTTCGAGGGCAAGAAATACACCTACGGAGAACTCAGCGAGAGGGTAAACAGGTTGGCAAACGCCCTTGCCGGCCTTGGCGTAGGGAAGGGCGACATGGTGGCGATTCTGCAGGTCAACTGCAATGAGTATGTAGAGGCCTATAACGCCGCAGCAAAACTGGGCGCAATCTTCATCCCGGTGAATTTCCGGGCCAAGAGCGACGAGCTTGAGTATATGATCAACAACTGTGAGGCCAAAGCTCTACTTATTGGCGAGCGCTACGTAGACATGGTGAACTCTATACGCCCCCAAATACCTCAGGTGAAGCATTTCATCTGCCTGGAGAGTAAACCTGAGGGTATGCTGAACTACGAGGAGCTGCTGGCTTCAGCTTCTCCTGAAGAGGTATTCGCCGAGATCGATGATGACGACGTCACCATATTGATGTACACAGCAGGGACCACCGGCCGGCCCAAAGGGGTGCCTCTAACCCACAACAGCTTTTCGATGTATGTTCTGGGCAATGTAACCCCTGTCGACCTTGAGATAGAGGAGACCAACCTGCTCACCGTGCCGCTGTACCACGTTGCAGGAATCCAGGCTGTGATGGCTGCTATCTACGGGGGCAGGACTCTGGCCATGATGAGGCAGTTTGAGGTGAAGGACTGGATGAAGACGGTGCAGGAGGAGAAGGCCAATCGTGCGATGCTGGTGCCTACTATGCTCAAACGAGTCATCGATGACCCCGATTTCGATAAATACGACCTTTCCAGCCTCAAGGTAATAACCTACGGCGCTGCCCCGATGCCCTTCGAGGTAATAAAGAAGGCGATAGACGTCTTCCCCGGGGTCATGTTCATCAATGCCTTCGGCCAGACAGAGACTGCCTCCACCATAACCACCCTCGGGCCTGAGGACCACGTAATCACGGGTACCGACGAGGAGAAGGCCAAGAAGCTGAAAAGGCTGCAGTCATCTATCGGCAGGCCCATGGAGGACGTGGAGATCAAGATAGTGGACGATGAGGGCAAAGAGGTGCCAATAGGCGAGGTGGGCGAGATCCTCGCCAAAGGCCCAAGGGTGATGAGCGGCTACTGGAAGGACGCCGAGAAGACGGCCAAAGCACTGACCGAGGACGGTTGGCTACACACCGCCGATAAGGGATACCTGGACGAAGAGGGCTACATCTATCTGGCAGGCCGTGGCGACGACATGATCATCAGGGCGGGCGAGAACATCTCCCCCGAAGAGGTGGAAAATATACTGTACGCGCATCCCAAGATAGACGAGGCTGCGGTGATCGGCATCCCCGACCCGGACTGGGGACAGCAGCCCAAGGCGATAGTGGTCCTCAAGAAGGGAGAGACGGCAACAGCGGAGGATATAATGGAGTTCTGCCGACAGCGGCTTTCCAGCTTCAAGCGGCCCCGCTACGTAGCCTTTGTCGATGAGCTGCCCCGCACCTCCACCGGCAAGCTGCTGAAGAGGGTGCTGCGGGAGCAATACGGCGAACCAAAGAACTCCTGAGCAATGCAATAGCAAAACCTGGAACTGAGAGCAAAGTTGCTGAAGGGAAGAAGAGACTTCTCAGTCTCGGTTTATTATGGCTAGAAAGCGAAATCCCCCGATATCGGGGGATTTCGCTTTCTGAGATTATTCGCTGCTAATACTTAAGGTCCGTATAGTATCTGAATCCCTGCTTTGTCACCATCTTGCAGCGCTTGCTTCACATCATCCGTGCCAAGCCTGTAGAACATTACCTGTTCAGCGCAAGCCGCGTCGTATAGGTCGCCCAGTCCTGCACCGTGTCCAAATTCGTGTAGCATCACCGTGTCCAAGTCATATAAACCGACAGGGAAATAATCCGTGTCCAGCATTATGTCGTACTCATAGATGTTCTTTCCCCGGTACCATATTGAGGTCACCCCGAGAACATCTGGGTTCTCGTAGTTACCGAGCGTTATCGAATTGACTTGGTCGTAAACTCCCCACTCCAGAGAAATGCCAACACGGCCATCCCCGAATATATCTCCTGAGGTGGCAGCTTCCCAAGTGGACACTGCCCACTCCGACACGTCTTTCAGTGAGGAATCGTAGTAGTAGTCTTCCACCCAATTCCAGCTTGGTTTTGAGCCTGCAAGGAAGCCATA
>SOKG01000147.1 GCA_004376205.1 Dehalococcoidia bacterium
TCGTGCCTAGTGGTGTCATCTGGTATCGTTTCGTGCTATACAGTTCGTTAGCAAAGGATAGTATGTGAAGCAATAGCTACCGTTTTCGTGTCGCTTTGGGGAAAACAAGGTTAATAAATTATCAATATCAAGGTTACCAACAAGGCCAAAAACAGCTCTCGTAGCCGGCCTATGGCGTAGCACTTGAAAAACCAACCTATATTGACAAAGATTGCACCAAGACGTGTGAAACACTAGAATAGAAATGCTTGAACTGGTTGACCAGCAGACAACTGCATCACCACTTCACAGATTCAGGTATTAGGTTAGCCCAAGGAACATTATGAAGAAATCTCTATCCGGTAACGCAGGTAGCTATCAAGAGAAACGGAGCTCCATTTTTGTGAGTTTCCTTCTTGGGCTTATCGGCCTTTTGATGGGTGTCACTGTAATGGTCCTGTCTAATTCGGTTACGGTTTTTTCCGACTTTTTAAGAAATATCAGTCTGTTTGTTGCAGTGCTTGTATCCTGGTTGGCGGTGCGGAGAGTAGCTAAGGGAGTAACCCCCAACTATAACTACGGCTACGGAAAGTTAGAGAATTTATCAAGCCTGGTGGTGGCCACGATGATGGTTATCTCCATAGTCATCATTGTTTATGCGGTGATCGAGCGGTTTCAGCACCCGGCGTCTCTTGGTGGAATGGGTGTGGGGATTGGTGTGGTATTCTCCGGCATTGCTGGGATTGTAAATGCGTGGATGTGGCGGCGCAACCGTCAAATTGCAAAAAGACAATCATCGCCGATTGTTGAATCTCTATGGCGACTATACCGGATGAAAACAGTATCGACCTTGTGCGTCTTCTTGACTCTGGGACTGAGCTTAGTCTTCAGAGACTACTCTTGGGCGGTTTACATAGACCCCGTTGGTTCAATTGCAGTACTTGGTTTTCTGGCTTTCTCAGTCTACGGAGTCATCTCAATGTCCGTGTATGATTTACTCGACCAGACATTAGATGAATCTCTCCAGCTAGTTATATTGCGGGAGTTGGCTACCCGTTTCGAGGAATATGTCGCTATTCATGGAGTCAGGTCGAGGAGATCAGGAGGTGATGTTTATATTCAAATCCTTCTGGAATTTGATGGTGACCAGAAGATGGCAGAGGTTCAAAAGGCTATCGATGAGATGAAATTCGCCCTAGAGAAGAAGATTCCGGGGAGCCAAGTTCTTATAGCGCCAACAATGCGTTATTAAAAGCACGTGCATTGTTGACTCACCAATATCGTATAAGTTATATTGTTGCTTATGAGAGCAAGTGGGGAACTGCGACAACTTTGCACCCAGGATTAAACCAGTACCGAGTTAGACTATGCAAATGATAAAACACATAGCACTTATTTTGATGGCTATTACATTGGCTTTCTCGCTGGGAGCTTGTGGCAAAGAAGAAGGCCCAGCGACAACTCCAGAGAATGAAGAAAATTCTACACCAGAGTCTGACCACCCGGTGACCATAACCTGGTCCTTCTGGGGCGACCCGTGGGAAGTAGATGTAAATATGAGGGTCATCCAGGTCTTTGAGACTGACTACCCAAATATTAAGGTGGAAATTCGGCACGAACCGTGGTCTACCTATTTTGACACGGCTGAGGAATGGCTTGCCAGTGATTCACCACCCGATGTTATGTTCTTGGAGGACATCCCGATCTACGCCTCCCGAGGTTTACTGGAAAACCTGGAGCCATATATCGACAGGGATAACTATGACCTCACTGACTTCTACCCGGGGCTTCTGCGTGTTTCAACTTACCAAGATTCGCTTTACGGCCTCGCCCGCGACAATGACACCAAGGTTATCTTTTATAATAAGACGCTCTTCGATGAAGCCAAGCTTTCTTATCCGGTTTGTGGCTGGAGCTGGGAGGAGCTGCGTCAGACGGCAATAAAGCTTACTGAAAAGGAGGATGGTGAGATAGAGCAATATGGCTTCGCCTATGAACCGGACATCTGGTGGCGGGTGTGGGTATGGCAAAACGGTGGTGAAGTCTACGATGATGACTTTGCCCCCACTAAAACGCTCCTCAACAGTTCGGAAGCTATTGGTGCAATCCAGTTCCTTGCTGACCTGACTAACGTTGACAGGGTGACCCCACCGTATGAAGTGCAGAGAACCTCTCTCGGTATCGGGCAACTTTTCCAGAACGGGAAGCTAGCCATGGCCTTTGGCAATCATGCCCTGATACCTGGCTTTGCTGCCACACCAGGCCTCAGATGGGATGTAGTTTGCCTGCCCCAGGGCAAACACCGGGTTAATGTCGCCGGCGGGGGAGGCTACGTGATAACGGCTGCATCTAGAAACAAGGAGGCTGCCTGGACCTTCTTGAAGTGGCTGGAGAGCCCCAAAGGCCAGGCTATTTTCACCGAATCTGGGATTGTCGTACCGGCTAGGCGCTCGGTAGGACAGGCGGATGTCTTCATGAAGCAACAACCTCTGCACAATGCAACGGTCTTTCTTGAAGAGACGGAGCGTGGACGCCCTGCTCCGATCTTCAAAGGTGGGCAGGCGGCTGAGGCTGAGCGCCTCTTCGATGAAGCCTTTAAGCCGGTTTGGGAAGGGGAGAAGAGCGCCAGGGAAGCAGTGGCTGAGGTTGTGGCTGAGGTAAATCGGCTTTTGGGGAGAGATTAGTCGGAGGATAGCATGCCTCGCTGGCTTAGTATCAAGATCAGTCATAGAATTCTTCTCGGATTCGGTTTTGGTGCTCTGTTAACCCTGATAGTCGCGGCTGTCTCCATCTACAATCTCACCATTGTAGGGCAAAGACTGACCTCGATAGCTGAACAGGACCAGCTTCTGTTGACCGGCGCTCTGGAGCTACAGGTGGCTGTGGAACAGGAGAGCGACGGTATCCGTGGTTATCTACTTTCCGGGGACGAAAGCTTCCTAGAGCCGTTCATCACCGGGCAGTCTCACTATTCCGAGACGGTAACGGAGTTGGAAGGCTTAGTTAAATCCGAGGAGGATAGACGACTCCTCTCTGACATCAATACGCTGCATTATGAATTCCTAGAGATCGCTGAGGAGGAGATCACACTGCATGAGCAAGGCTTTTCCCAATCGGCGATTTTCCTGTGGCAGAGGCAGGGTAACGAGATAAAAAGCGACCTTCATGTCAAGCTCTCCAGCTTCGTGGAACTGCGAGAAGGGATAATCGCTCAAAACGCTCGGGAAGCAAGAGCTCAGCAAAATCAGGCACTAGTTATAGCCCTGACCCTGGTGGTGATAGCCTGGGCAGCAGGTACGGCGGGCGGAATATGGATCAGCCGTAGCATCACCCGGCCTATTAAGAGTCTTCTTTCGGCGACGGAAGCGATCTCAAGAGGGGATTTAACCACTAGAACCTCGATACCAGGAGCAGACGAGCTGGCTTCGCTGGGCAGTGCCATGAACCAGATGGTCAGTGATCTTGCCCAATCAAGGGAAACTACCGAACGTTTGACCACCCAGTTGCGTGACCTGGTTGACAGCCTGGAGCAGCGGGTGGCCGAGCGCACTCGCGAACTAGAAAAATTGGAGGAGTTGGGGCGTGCGATTATCAACGCTCCCCCCGACGCTTCCACTTTGCCCGACGTGTTAAGAGAATACGTCCCTGATATGTTCCCAGATAGCCGGATAGAAATTTGTATCTTCCCTGT
>SOKG01000218.1 GCA_004376205.1 Dehalococcoidia bacterium
GATCAGATGTTCTCCGGGAATGTGGATGTGCTGGGTGACATAAAGGGCAAGAATCCAGAACTGGAGAGGCAGCTGCAACTTCTGTTTGGCATGAAGGGAAGCTCTCCCAGCTTCGTGGAAAACCTGAGGAGCGTTTGTGCTCCATCACTGCCCGCACTTGAGCCTAGCCTTAATGAACTGGCTCGGATTGCCAGCTTGCTAACCGATTTGGGCTTTGGCTATCGAATCGATTTCACTTCGGGGAGAGGCTTCGAATATTACACTGGCATCATCTTTGGGTTCCATAGCATGGGGCGGAAGTTGGGTGGAGGGGGTAGATACGACGAACTGATCCCCTTGGTCGGGGGAAGGAGCGTTTGCGCCTCGGGCTTTGCTCTCTATGTTGACGAGCTCATGGATTTGGTGGAAGAGATGCCGCGGCGAGAGCGGATTCTGGTCAAGGCGAAAGAGGCTGAAGGGCTCAGGGATTCTCTCGAGGTCGCCCGGTTGTTGCGAGGCGCAGGTTATATCGCTGAGTTCGATTTGGGCTACAAGGAAACCAGCGATTTTCGCTGGATAGTTGATATGCGCGGTGGAGAGGGCATCGAATTGACCGATCAGCTCAGCGGCAAGAAGCGGCGGAAGTCCTCTCCCGCTGAGCTACTAAGGTTCCTCGAGGAGGCGGGGTGCAAGTAAAGCTGGCCTTGCCCAAAGGGCAACTTCAAGAAAGCACAGCGGCGTTGCTGAAGGAAGCGGGCTTTGCCATTGGCGATTACCGTGAAGGGTCCCGCTCCTATCGGCCGCAGTGCGATGTCTTTCCCGGTATCCTCACCAAGGTGTTTCATGAGAAGGACATCGCTATTCAGGTAGCTATTGGGAACTATGATCTGGGCATCTGCCGACTTGACTGGGTGGAGGAGCTCCTGGCCAAGTACCACAGCGATGCTGTAGTGAACGTTGGGGACCTGGGCTATGGAAAGCGAAGTCTTTATGCAGTTGCCGCCAGTTCATCTGAGGCCAAATCGCTCGAGGCGCTGAAAAGCCGTTCTCAAAGTGTGCGCATCGTCAGCGAATACCCCAACCTGGCAGAGTCTTTTGCCTTGAAGCAGCGGCTGAGGAGATTCCAGATATTCCCCGCCTGGGGGGCGGCCGCTGTTTACCCTCCGGAGAACGCTGAGCTGGCGATAGTAGCCGAAACCTCGTCCAACCGACTTCGGGAGCAGGGCCTGGTCCCGGTGGCAACTATCCTGGAAAGCAGTGCTTGCCTGGTGGCCAATAGGAACAGCCTGGAGGGGAAAGACTTGAGCCGGCTTTTGGCGGTGCTCTCCTGTACAGATGTCGGAGATATCGGTGTCGAGGAGGCTGTCGGCGTTGGTGCCGAAGCAGAAGCAGAAGCGCAGCATCCGGCTGCCGGCGAGCCTGTAGTTACTCTGGCGCTGCCCGATGGCCATCAGCAGCCTCATACTGTCGATTTCCTGAGCAGGGCCGGGCTCAAAATCGATGGTTATAATGTGGGCAGGCCCACTGCCAGGCCCCGAATTGGCGTCGATGGAGTCATGGTAAAGGTTGTCAGGCCACAGGACATGCCCCTTCAGGTGGCCAATGGCAACTTCGATCTGGCCATCACCGGCAGGGACTGGCTCCGGGATCACCACTTCCGCTTTCCTTCGAGTCCGGTTGGGGAACTGCTTGAACTTGGCTTTGGCAAGGTCAGAATTGTAGCTGTTGTCACGCAGGATATGCCGGTTTCGAGCACTGATGACCTGAGGAAATTGAAACGAGACTCCGCGCTGCGAGTAGCTTCGGAGTATGTCAATATAGCCGATAAGTATGCCCATGACAACCATCTGACACCATGTAAGATTATCCCTACCTGGGGGGCGAGCGAGGCTTTCCTGCCTGAGGATGCCGATGTCCTCATCGAGAACACTCAGACCGGCTCAACGATTGCCCAGCACAATCTTAAGATCATCGATAGCCTGTTTGAATCTTCGGCGTGTCTCATAGGGAATACCGAAGCTGTGGGGCGCCTGGACAAGAGAGAGAAGATATCGCACCTTGTTGAAGCGATGCGCCGGGGCGTAGAGGCCCACCCCCTTTCTTGAGAAAGGAGCCTGTTGCCTCCTATTTGTCTTCATTTAGGCATCGCAGAGGAAGCAATATCAAGGTTGCGCCATCCTGTTGTGGATGAGAACCGGGGGAGCTACTACCTTGGCTCCACGGCGCCGGATATCCGTTTTTTCATCGCTAGCGGCCGCGAGGGGACGCACTTTCTCTCTCTGGATAGCGAGGAGGGTGCCAGTGGGGTAGAGCGCATGTTTGAAGCCTACCCGGAGCTTGTCGAGGGCGCGGACTTGAGTGCTGCAACGAAGTCCTTTGTTGCCGGTTACCTTTCCCACCTGGTTACCGATGAAGCCTGGATATATCGGATTTACCGTCCTTTTTTCGGCAAATCGTCGCCCCTCGGGGGGGACCCTATGGCCAATCTTTTAGACCGGGTGCTTCAATTCGAGCTCGACCGCCGGGAGCGGCTCAATAGCAGCAGCATATCTGCGATTTGCAGGGACCTGCTTGATTCGACCGCCGGGATAGCCGTCGGCTTTATCGATCGCTCTAGCCTGGAGCGGTGGCGCGAGTTTGTCTCTATAGCCACCACCAGGAAATCGAACCGGGAGGACTTTCGCTTCTTCGCTGAAAGGTACCTTATCTGGATGCGAGAAATCGCTCCTGAGGAACAGGAGACTTTTTTCGCTTCGTTCGACGCCAGGGTGGGGCAGGTTTTGAGGATGGTTCCCGAGGAGCCGCTTCAGGCATTCCGTGAGCAGTCTGTAGAAGATTCGGTGAGGGTGGCTGAGGAGTATCTGAGATGAGGATAGTTCGAGACCTGGAGGCTGCGAAGTCTCTGCTGCTGAAACGCTCTCCTATCGAGCTCGCCGCAGGCTCGCCTGCTCTCAAGCAGAGGATAAGGGATGTGTTCTCCCGGGAACTGACCCTCGATGAGGCGGTGGGCCGAATTCTCAGCGAGGTGCGTGCCAGGGGGGACAGCGCCCTTTTCGATTACGGCAGGAGTATCGATGGGGTGGAGCTCAGCCAACTCGAGGTGACACAGGAGGAGATCGCTCAGTCCCGTAGCGCGGTGGGCAAAGAGCTGATGAGCGCTCTAGAACTCGCTGCTGAGAGGGTGCGCAGCTTTCACGTTGCCCAGAAACGAAACCTCGGGCTGGAATTTGTTGAGGGTGGGCTGGGATTCCTCGTTCGCCCTCTCGAGCGTGTAGGAATCTATGTTCCCGGTGGGAAGGCGTCATACCCGTCAACGGTGCTGATGACGGCGATCCCGGCCAGGGTTGCGGGGGTGGGGGAGGTGGTCGTGGCAACGCCGCCTGCACCGGATGGAACGGTCCCGGCAGCGACGCTGGCAGCGGCTGGCATCGCCGGGGTGGACCGCATCTTCAAGGTGGGGGGTGCTCAGGCCGTTGCCGCTATGGCATACGGCACCGAATCTGTTCCCAGAGTGGACAAGATTTGCGGCCCGGGCAATATCTTCGTCACGCTGGCTAAGAAGCAGGTCTACGGTATAGTGGCTATCGATGGGCTGTACGGCCCCACCGAGACCGTTATTCTCGCCGATGACTCGGCAAACCCCGTTTTCTGCGCCGCCGACCTTCTTGCCCAGGCGGAAC